>JAFPUX010000367.1 GCA_017413145.1 Kiritimatiellia bacterium
AGGCCTTCGGCAAGGCCCGCTCCGCGCTGTCGTCCCGGGGCGCCGCCGACCCGGACGACGCGGCGAAGACCGCCGCCCTCGCGCTCCTCCGCGCCCTCGCCGAAGACCAGCTCTCCCGTACGCTGTAACGGCAGCAGCGGCCGCAAAAAAAAACGGAACGGCGTCCGGACGGGCGCCGTTCCGTTTTACGATCGCTCTTCGCGCGAGGCTTTCACTCAAAATCATCGGGCGACCAGGCGTCGCGCCAGTCGAGGTAGCCCATCTCGCCGTCGAAACGGAAGGGGAGCCAGACGTAGTCGGCCCGGCGCATGTCCGCGCCGGGGGGCGGGAGCGCGTTCCACGCGCGCATCGCCTCTTCGTTGCGCTCGCCGAAGCAGGACTCGAAGAAGCCGTGCGTGACCTCGTAGGGGCGGTCCATGTCGCCCGGCAGCCAGCGGTCGCCGAGCGCGATGTAGAGGTCCTTCTTGCCGGGGACCTTGAAGACCGAGGACACCTGCGAGTGGAACGAGGTGCGCGAGGGGTCGCCGGGATGCGGGTTGCCGAGGACGCGGTAGGGGCCGTGCCACGTGTCGGCGACGGCGAGCTCCGACGGGTTCGGGCAGTAGCCGGTCGTGCCGGAGGTGATGAGGTAGTGCTTCCCCTTGCGGACGAAGTGCGCCGGCGCTTCGCGGACGTAGGGCGGATACGGCCGAGGGAAGTGCGTGCTGTAGTAGCCGGTGACGTCGGTGTAGTCGTCGGTGAGGTCCGCGCAGATCAGCTCGCTGTGGACGCGCTCGAAGTAGTAGTAGGCCTTGCCGTCGGGCGCGACGGCGAGGTCGAAGTCGCCCGCGCTCATCCCGAGCGGGCGCAGGCCGATGCGGACGACCTCGTAGGGGCCGTGGAAGCGGTCGGCGACGAGGACGGTCTCGGTCTGCGTGCCGTCCGGTTGCATGATCTTGAGCCACGCGACGTACTTGCCGGTGCGCGCGTTGCGGATGATGTGCGGGCGGTCCAGCAACGAGGCGGGGTGGAGCGGGTGCCCCGGCTCGTCGGGGCGCGGCGGGATGATCAGGCCCTCGTCCTCCCAGTTCACGAGGTCCGTCGAGCGGTAGCTGCGGACGCCCCAGTGCCAGATGCGCGGCGAGCCGTCGGCGGGCCTGGCGCCGTCGGTCTTCTCCTTGTTCTCGCCGTACCAGTGGTAGACGCCGTCCTCGAAGAGGATGGAGCCGCCGTGCGCGTGGATGCGCTTGCCTTCGGTGTCCAGCCAAGGCCGGCCGGGAAAGATTTGGGTGTTCATTTGGGTTGGGGTTGTTTGTTTGGGCAGGACGGAGCCTGGCCATCAGGACTGATTGCTCTGTCCATTGCCGGGCTCCCCGAAGAGGAAGACCTTGAGCGCGTGGCGGGGTCCGCCATGTTCGCGGATGAATTCCAGCTGCCGGTCCTGGATGCGGCAGATTCCGGGAAGCACGACGCGTATGCAGAACCAGGCGACCAGCGGGAACAAAACCGCGCCAATCGCGAAGAACGCCGCATCCCGGACCGGATTCTCCGAACGCCAGCGCCCCGTGGCCATGCAGAAGGCGCCCCAGAGCATGAAGCACGCCCCCGCGCCGAACCACAGCACGCAGAACCAGGCATAGAACCTGACGATGACGGCGCGGGAACGGAGGAACAGGCCGATCCATTGGTTGGTCGCGCCGGGCGGAGTCTTTCCCGGGGGTAGTGCGGAGGGAGGCTGGTCGGGAGGATTCGGCATCGTTGTGGGGTGGCGATCTGTTTAGGCCAGGACGGAGCCTGGCCATCAGGACTGCGTGGAGATTTGATCTGGCGAAATCACGTCCGCCTGGCGCGAAGCGAGTCCTGATGGCGAGGCTCCGTCCTCGCCAATCACGGTCGGACCTTCCGGCTTCCAGTACACCGCCAGGCCTTCGCCATCGGTAGCGATGGAAACAATCGTGGTGTTGAGATCGAGGCACACGGCGCGCGAGAATTCGGTCGGCTCGTTGCCTTCGGCGATTTCGAGGTAGCGGCGTTTCTGGATCGCCGGGAGATAGCGGCTCTCGGGGCGGTGCCCGATTGCCATTCGCTCGGGAAGGATGCGGATCAGCTTGGCCGCGGGATCGGAGAGCAACAGGTCGCGCACGGCGAGTTCGCCCGGGCTGATGAAGCCGCTCAGGATCGCGTAGCCGGCTTGCGCGGCGTCGCGCATGCGGGAAAGCAGGCGGCCGAAGTCCTTGACGCGCCGCGAAACGCGGAGCGAGAGGATCTTTTGCTTCGGGTCGAGCAGGTCGACGTTGCCGACGCCGCGCCAGTATTGTTCGGGGTCGAGGCGCGGGGAGTCGAGTGGCTCGCGGATGCGGAGGAACTCGGGTTGGTTTTTGCCGAGTTCCCACTTGAGCGGATTGTAGGCGATGTAGCGCTCGGTGGAATCGATGAAGCGCTCCGAGGTGCAAATGCGGTCGTGGCAGCCCTGCTGCCAAAGCGAAGCGACGCCTAACTGCTTGCGGGCGCAGGTCGAGGTCCAGGTCTTGAAGCGGCGGAGGGCGACGCCGAGGGCCTTCACGGGTTCGGGAAGGCGCGGCGGGAGCCAGAGGTTGAAGTGCACGTGGTCCGGCATGACTACGTGGCCGTGGAGGGCGAAGCCGGGATTGAAGCGGGGGATTGCCTCGAGGCTTTCAAGCACTTGCCCGCCGAACGGGGAGAGCTCCATCTTCGCGTCGACCACGCGGCCGAAAAGCGCGGCGCGGGGCGAGGTGGAGATGGTGATGAAGAGCGATGCTCCGCGCGAGTAGTCGTAGTAGGGGAAGCGGCGGTAGCGCTGAATGGGCCGCTTTGGCCGGGGCAGAGCCCGGCCATCAGGACTGGATTGGCACCATGTGGCGGTCTGTTTTGGCCGGGACGGAGCCCGGCCATCAGGACTCGCTTCGCGCCACGCGGCGGGGCTCGGCGGAGGCATGGCCGGTCTTTACTCGCGCTCGGCGGGGGAGGGAGGGGGCTCGGGGGCGGAGGCGTCGCCTTCGGGGAGTCCTGATGGCGAGGCTCCGTCCGGCGAAGCCGGGAGTCCTGATGGCGAGGCTCCGTCCTCGCCAGCCTCTTCGCCGGGCACGACGGTGGCGGAGACCACGGCGTCGCCGGGGTTGATCGAGACGACCTTCACGCCCATCGCGTTGCGGGCGGTCTGGCGCACTTCGCCCACCGAGGTCCTCACGAGCTGTCCCTTGGCGGTCACCACGAGCACCTGGTCCGCTGGCTCCAGCACCTTCACGCCGGTCTCGACCGAGGGATCGGCCTCCGTGCGCGCGAGGTTCACGCCCGCGGCGAAGACGACCCGGCCGTTGCGGCCGCCGGTCTTGATGGATTTGACGCCCTTGCCGCCGCGGTTGCGCAGCGGGTAGGAGGCGAAGGTGTTGAGCGTGCCGTAGCCGTTCTCGACGAGCAGCAGGATGCGCGCCGTTTCGTCCGGGTTCTCCTTCACGGCGGCGACGATGCGGTCGGCGCCCTCCAGCGCGGGCGCGTCGTTCTCCTCGGCGGCCTCCTCGGCGGGCTCGTCCGCGTCGTCGAGCGCTTCGCCGAAGGTGACGCCCGCGAGGCGCATGCCGCGCACGCCGCGCGAGGCGCGGCCGAGCGGGCGGAGGCGCTCCTCGGAGAAGCGCAGCGCCTGGCCGAAGGCGGAGACGAGCACGACCTTGTCGCCGCGCTCCACGAGCTCGGCGGAGACGAGCGTGTCGTCGTCGTCGATGTTGATCGCCTTGATGCCGCTCTTGGAGACGTTCTTGAACTCCGAGAGCACGGTCTTTTTCACGATGCCCTTGCGGGTCACGAAGAGGACGGCCTGCTTGTTGTTGAAGATCTCCTTGCCTTCCTTCATCTCGAAACGGCCGCTGCCGGTGGCGGCGGCCTCTTCGCCGAACTGCTCGGCGGCCTCCTCGGCGGTGCCGAGCGAGACGAGGGCGAGGACCTTCTCCGCGTCGCGCGGGGCGAGGACCTTGCCGTCCTTGTCCTTGGCGCCTTCCTTGATCGCCGGCTGGAGCGGGAGGAAGTTCACGATGGGCTTGCCGAAGGAGTTGGGGTCGGCCTCCGGGAGGTCCCACGCGCGGCCGATCGCGTAGACGCGGCCCCACGAGGTGAAGGCAAGGAGCGTGTCGTGCGTCATCGCGACGTTCACGCGCTCGACGTAGTCCTCGTCCTTGAGCTTGGCGCCCTTGCGGCCCTTGCCGCCGCGCTTCTGCGCGGCGAAGGCGTCGAGCGAGGAGCGCTTCACGTAACCCTTGGCGGAGAGCGTGATGACGCACTTCTCGTTGGCGATGATCTTCGTCATGTCGATCTCGCCGGAGGCGTGCTCGATGGAGGTGCGGCGCTCGTCGCCGTACTTGGCGATCATCTCGTCGCACTCTTGGACGATGATGCTGCCGATCTCGGTCTCCTTGTTCGCGAGGACGAACTCGTAGCGCTCGATGCTCGCCATGACCTGCTTGTATTCTTCCTCGATCTTGTCGCGGGAGAGGCCGGTAAGCTGCTTGAGGCGCATCTCGAGGATGGCGCTGCTCTGCACGTCGTCGAGGCCGAACTTCTCGAGCATCCGCGCCTTCGCCTCCTCGTCGGTCTGCGAGGAGCGGATGATGTGGACGATCTCGTCGATGTTGTCGATCGCGGTGCGGAAGCCCTCGAGCAGGTGGGCGCGCTCCTTGGCCTTGCGGAGGAGGAACTTCGTGCGGCGCTCGACGACCTCGCGGCGGTGCTCGACGAAGCAGCGCAGGAACTGCTTGAGGTTCATCACCTTCGGGCGGCCGCGGTCGAGCGCGAGCATGTTCGCGCCGAAGTTGGACTGCAGCGCGGTGTGCTTGAAGAGAAGGTTGAGGACGACCTGCGGGACGGCGTCCTGCTTGAGGTCGATCTCGATGCGGACCTTGTCCTTGGAGAGATCGCGCACCTCGGCGATGCCCGTGAGGACCTTCTCGTCCATCAGCTCGCCGATATGCTGCAGCAGGTCGGTCTTGTTGATGCCGTAGGGGACCTCGTGGACGAGGATCTGCGAATGGCTGCCCTTGTCGACGATCTCGCAGCGGGCGCGGACGACGAGCGTCGCGCGGCCGGTGACGTACATCTGCTTGATCGGCGCGGTGCCGCAGATGATGCCGCCCGTCGGGAAGTCGGGGCCCTTCACGTGCTCCATCAGGCCGTCGATCGTGATCGCCGGGTCGCGGACGAGCGCCTTGACGCCCTCCAGCACCTCCACGAGGTTGTGCGTGGGGATGTTCGTCGCCATGCCGACGGCGATGCCCATCGAGCCGTTGAGGAGGAGGTTGGGGAGCTTGGACGGGAGGACCGTCGGCTCCTCGAGGGTGCCGTCGTAGTTCGGCACCATGTCGACCGTCTCCTTGTCGAGGTCCTCGAGCATGTCCTCGGCGAAGCGCTGCATGCGCACCTCGGTGTAGCGCGGGGCGGCGGCCTTGTAGCCGTCGATCGAGCCGAAGTTGCCGTGGCCGTCCACGAGCATGTAGCGCATGTTGAAGTCCTGCGCGAGGCGGACGATCGTGTCGTAGATCGAGGCGTCGCCGTGCGGGTGGTACTTGCCCATGACCTCGCCGACGACGCGGGCGGACTTCTTGTGGGCCTGCCCATGGGTGTTGCCCATCTCGCCCATCGCGTAGATGCAGCGGCGGTGGACGGGCTTCATGCCGTCGCGCGCGTCGGGGAGGGCGCGGCCGACGATGACGGACATCGAGTAGTCGAGGAAGGACTGGTGCATCTCGTCCTCGACGCGGATGGGCGCGACGTTCTGCGCGGCGGGCGCGGGCGGGGCCGCGACGGCGGCGTCGCGGGCTTCGGGGGCGGGAGGGGCGTTGTCGGTGGGGTCGGACATGGCGGACCTTGCAGGAACGGGGTTGTTTCGAAAACGGCGTCCATTCTACCACAAACCGTCGCGCGACGCAAGCGCGCGCTCGCGCGCGCGTGCAAACGGCGGCCGCACCGCCGGACAAAACGGAGGCGCCGGGATTTCTCCCGGCGCCCCGAACGGTCGGCCGAAGCCGGAGGGGACTATTCCTCGGGCTTGGTCTTGGGCAGGCCGAAGCCGCGGTCGCCCTTCTTCCAGACGCCGCGCTTCATGAGCAGGTCCACGCGCTCGTGGCGCTTGAGGACGTTGCGGCGGACCTTGATCTGGCTGGAACCTTTGAGGCTGGTGTGCTGGCTCATGGCGTACTTCTTTCCGAAAGGGAGTTTGCGTTGGAAACGGGCGGGAAGTCTAGCAGAACGGCGCGACGGCGTCAAGGCCGCCGCGCCGCAAGGCCGGCTAGGCCTTCTTGCCCTTCTTCTGGCCGATGGCCTTCAGGAGGTCGTTGAACCAGGCCTGGTCCGTGTCGAAGGGCTTGCCGCCCTTGATGCGCTCGAACTCGCACGCGCGGAGCTTGTCGCCGGCGTTTTCGTCCTGGCCGACGACGCCACCCTTCGCCTTCGGGTCGAGCGCGACCTTCACCGCGACCTTGGCGCAGGCCTTGATGAGCTTCACGTCGTCCTTGTTGGACGCGGCGGCGCGGCTGAAGTAGCCGGACTTCTGGACCATCGTCTTCTCGGCGCCGAGCAGCTCCGCGAACTGCTTCGCGAACCACGCGCCGGGGTTGATCTTGTCGAGCCGCGGGTGGCCGAAGGCGTCGCGGACGATCTCCTCGCCGCGGGCTTCCATCTCCTTGATGATCGTGGAAACGCCGGCGCCCTCGGAGACGAAGATGTTCACGTTGTCGTGCTTGTCCATCTCGGCGCGGAGGCGCTTGGCCTCGGCCTTGACGTCGAACGCGAGCTCGGGGATGTACACGCCGTGCACCTCGTAGTTCTCGCGGGCGAGGCCGAGCTCGGGGAGGAACTTCTTGCCGTCGAGGAGCTTGCGGTAGGCGGCGGCGGTCGCGGCGGTGAGGTAGCCGCAGTTGCGGCCCATGACCTCGTGGACGATGAGCATGCGCGGGTTGGCG
>JAFPUX010000368.1 GCA_017413145.1 Kiritimatiellia bacterium
CGCCTGGGCGACGACGCCCGCGCCGATGCGGTCGGGGATGCGCTCGCCGTCGAGCGCGAGGATGCCGCCGGTGTCGGCGAGGCCGAAGCGGACGCCGCCCCGCTCGACCTCGCGCTCGAGGCGGTCGCGCGTGACGCCGGGCTCGCCGAAGACGATGGCGATGCGGCGCCCGGCGATGCGGTTGAAGACGGCGGACTTGCCGACGTTCGGCCGCCCGACGAGGGCGACGACGCGGCGCTTCGGCGTCTGCGAGCTGTCCGGTTGGTTGCTCATGGGTCGCCATTCTACCAGACCCGCGCGCGCCGCGCAAGTCCCGCGAAAACGCGCGGGCGCGGACGGCGTCGCTACTCGGCCGAGAGGACGACCTCGATCCAGCGCTGGGGATGGCCGACGGCGTTCTCGCCGGTGAAGGAGAGGCCGCCCTTGACGCGGGCGTCGCCTGTGCCGCCACGAAGCACCAGACTGCGACCGCGAAAACAATCGCCCTGTTGATGACGCGACCTCACCGGGGTTGCTGAGGAGTGGTTTGTCCCCATAAGCCCCCAGTGGAGTCAGTTGACGATTTTCCAGCGACCATTGATTTTCCGGAGTTCGACGACGCTTTTCTCTCTTGTGCCGAAGGGCCCCTTTCTCTCGGCATCCGGCGCGGCGTCGCGCAGGATCTGCGCGGCGGGAGCGGGGATGCGGCCGAGGGCGTCGGGGCCGACGTTGAGGAGGTAGTTCGCGCCCAGCGCCCGGAGGTGCTCGCGCGTGGCGCGGACTTTTTCGGCGCTCTTCCAGTTCTGGTCGGTCGGCTTGTAGCCCTACGAGTCGTTGAGGGTCGCGCACGACTCGTAGAGCATCCCGCTTTTGTCGTCCGTCGGGATCTCGTTGTCGCCCGAGGAGGTGTAGTCGCAGACGATGCGCCGGTTCGTCCCCTGGCGCGAGCCGCCGCCGATCCGGGAGTTGACGAGGCTGCCCGGCTGGTGGCGACGCACGAGCGAATAGAGGTCGAACGCCTGGTCCTCCGTGAGCGTGGAGCCGATGTCGAACCAGATCAGCGCGAGGTCGCCGTACTGCGTGAGGATCTCCTCGACCTGCGGCTTGGCCTTCTCCTCGAAGTACCGGGCGAAGTCCTTCCTCGACCTGTCCGGGAAGTCCCAGCTGTTCGTCCAGGACGACCCCCCGCCCCAGTCGTCGGGGCGCATGTAGCCGCCGCCGTCGGGGTGGCTCCAGTCGAGGTCCTGCGAGTAGTAGAGCCCGAGCCGGAGCCCGTGCTTCCGGCAGGCCTCGGCGAGCTCGCCCACGACGTCCCGCCCGAAGGGCGTGGCGTCGACGACGTTGAACGCCGAGACCTTCGAGCGGAACATCGCGAATCCGTCGTGGTGCTTCGAGGTGAAGACGACGTAGCGCATCCCGGCGTCGCGGGCGATCTGAACCCATTCGTCGGCGTCGAAGAGCACGGGATCGAAGGCCCGGGCGAGCGCCGCGTATTCGGCGTTGGAGATGCGGAAGTAGGCCTGCGCCCACTCCCCGATGCCGGGCATCACGCGCCCGCGCCATTCGCCTCCGAGAAGGGCGTAGAGCCCCCAGTGGACCATCAGTCCGTACTGGGCTTCCTTGAACCACCCGCGGGCGGCCTCCAGCTTCGCTTCGTTTCCGTCTGCCATCGCCGGTTCTCCCATGGCAACCATCCTACCACAACCCGCCCTCCAATGTCACGCCATTTTGCGAAAAATTCAGCAGCCGTTCCGCGCAATCATCGCGCCACCGCCGCCCGCTGGAGAACGCGATTGCGTTCAACGGCCGAGGCGGCGGAAGAAGACGAGGCGACCGGCCGGCGCCGTCTCCAGGGAAACGGCGATGCGCCGCAGCTCGCGGCCGGTAGATCGGGAGACCGCGCCGGTCGAGGCGTCCGTGAGTTCGTAGGTCGCGGCGTCGTCGAGCCCCTGCAGCGCGAAGGTCCGCTCGGGCGGCGCCTCGCGCCGGCGGAAGAACGCCGCGAAGCCCTCGCCGGTCTCCGGGATCAGCCCCTCGTAGGCGGCCCAGACCGTTTCGGAGAGCGTCCGGGGCGGCGTGAGGGGATAGAATTTCCCGGCGAGGATCCGCCGCACCCGGTCGGCGGCGCCGAGCATCTTGCGGAACCACGCGGTCTCCTCGGCCGTGAACTCGCGGTGGAGGCACCCGCCGTCCCAGTCCGGCGGCGTGAACACGATCCCGGTCCCGAGCAGGCCGAAGAACTCGCCGTCGTCGAACCACGTGGCGCAGTTGGCCTCGCCGGCCTGGAACGGAACCCACGCGAGCGTGTTGAGCGTGGCGTTCTGCCCCATCACGATCTGGTGGCGGTGGCGCGCCGCCGCGCCGGGATCCGCCGGGTCTCCCGGCCGCGCGATGAAGTAGTCGCTCCGGCAGTTGCAGTGCGAGCGCGCCGTCATCTCGAAGTCGAGGCGCCGCCCGCCCGAGGCGCAGTTGTCGATCAGCAGGTCCGGGAAGCGCTCGCGAAGCGCGTCCCACAGGCGGTACAGCCCGTCGACGTGCCGGATCTCGCTTGCGCCGCGGCGCTCCGGCTCGTCGAGCGCCGCCCACACGGGAGCCGGGTCCATGTTGAAGTCCTGCCGGTAGACGTCGACGCCGTTCTCCTCGATGGCGCGGCACAGCGTCTCGAAGATCCACCGCCACGCGTCCGGGTTCCCGAGGTCGAGCAGGTTGAAGATGTCCGGCGCGCCGAGCGCGCGGTGCGCGTACTCCGGATGGTCCTTCAGGACGGGCGCGCCGGCCGCCAGGCGCTCCGGCTCGAACCACAGCAGGAAGCGCAGGCCCGCGGCGTGGGCCGCGTCGGACACGCCCTTCAGCGATCCGGTCGGGTGCACGCCGACGTTGACGCGCCAGTCGCCGACATACTTCTTCCAGCACTCGCCGCAGTTGGAGTCGCTCTGCGGAACGTGCTTCGGGCCGTACCATCCGGCGTCGACCCAGACGGTGTCGCACGGCAGCTCCGCGCGGACCGCGTAGTCGATGATGCGCCGCATCGTCTCCGGGCTGCGGTTGCCGCCGCTCACGGTCACGGGCAGGATCGGACGGAGCAGGTCGCCGCGGCGGTCGCGCGGGCTGTTGTGCGCGACCATGAAGTCGTGGACGACGGTCTGGAACGCCGCGGCGTCCACGCCCGAGCGGCGCAGGAGCAGCACCGAG
>JAFPUX010000369.1 GCA_017413145.1 Kiritimatiellia bacterium
CCGTCGCGTTCGACGCGGGCGGCAAGACCCCCGCCCAACGCTACGAGACCTTCGCCAACGCCGCCGGGACGATCCGCCTCGACGACAACACGCTCTACAACGGCGGCTGGTCGCACGGCCGGTTCGACGGCCGGGGCGTCCACGTGATCAACGCCGAAGGCGAGCGCTACGAGGGCGAATTCCGCCGCGGCCGCCGCCACGGCCGCGGCCGCTACGTCTACCCGAACGGCGACGTGCTCGACTGCGAATGGGACGACGACGTGCCGGACGGCGCCGGCTCGTTCTCGTTCGCCACCGGCGGCACCGTCCGCGGCGTCTGGAAGAACGGCGCCCTGCGCGAAGGCTCCGGCACGTTCTCCACCACCTCCGGCTCCCAGAGCTTCGGCGTCTGGCAGGACGGCGTCCTCGTTTCCTCCCAGCCCGTCTCCCGCTAAAGCGCAATGCGTCGTCTCCTCCCGTTTTTCCTCGTCCTCTCCACCGTCCCGGCCCTCGCCGAGACGTGGACCGCCGGCGGCAAGGAGAACGGCTGGAACGACGGCGCGAACTGGGCCGAGGGCCGCGCGCCCGCCGCGTCGGCCGGCACGCGCCTGTTCTTCGACGCGCCCGCCGGCGCCGCGTTCGGCTTCGGCGGCGACGACCCGATTTCCTTCCGCGACATCCTGCTCGGCCCCCGCTCCGGCGACGTATCCTTCCGCGCCCCCGGCTTCCGGCTCGGCGGCCGCCCCGTCGCCGAGCCGGAGATCGGCTGGATCCTAGAGACGCACGGCGCGGTCGGCTCCGTCGTCTCGAACGGCTCGCCGGCCGCGCTCAAGTTCGCCGGCCCCGCCGTCGCCCCGTGGAACTTCACGATCATCGCGACCAACGGCCCCGTATCCTTCCTCAAGGGGCTCGACGCCGCCGGCCGCCCGCTCTCGATCTCCGGCCCCGCCGCCGTGACGATCCGCGGCGGCGAGCTCAAGCCCTCCTCCTGCACGCTGCAGAACGTCCCGCTCGTGCTCGACCGCGCGTCCCTGTCCGTCCCCGGTCTCGAACTCGTCGACAAAGGGGACGCCGGCCGCATCGACCTGCGCCGCGGCGCCTCGCTGCGCCTGCTTGGCGGCGGCTGGGGCGACGCCTACGTGCGCACCCCGCTTTCCGTCGGCGACCCCGAGGCCGCGCGCGACCCCTCCGTCTTCGCCGGACCCGGACAGGGAACGCCCGTCACGTTCGCCGTGCCCGCCACGTTCGCGCCCGGCTGCGTGCTCACGAACGCCTACGCCTTCCGCTTCGCCGTCCCCTCCTGCCAGACCAACCGCACCGCGTGGCGCTTCCCGGCCGGCTCGGCGGTCGTCGCGCGCTCGATCGACTTCTTCGGGCAGCGCTGGAACCGCCGCGACACCGACGAGACGATCGAATACGCCAAGTTTATCGTCGAAGGCCCCGATCCCAAGGACGCCAAGGCCACGCCGACCGTCCTCCGGGCGACCGACCGCTCCATCCGCATCGGCGGCCGCATCGACCGGACGCGGACCCGCCGCTCGACCTTCACGGCCGAGGGACGCGTCGACGTCGTGGCCGGCAGCCTCGTCGAGATCCCCTCGCGCGAAACCGCGGGCTGCAACATGCGCGCCACGTTCGGCCCCGGCGTCGCGATCCGGGCCAACGGCCTCTCCGTCGGCTGCGGCACGTCGAACACGCTCGTCAAGCTCGTCGGCGCGACCGCCGAGCTCGGCGACTGGGGGCTCGGCGTCGGCATCGAAGGAGACTGGCGCGGCTGGAGCTCCGTCAACAACGGCCTCGTCCTCGAGAACGGCGCGAGCGTCGTCTCCAAGGGCAACATGACCATCGGCCGCTACCGCTGGCAGGGCGACGCGAAGAACGAGTGCCACGACAACTACCTCAAGGTTTCCGGCGGCTCGACCTTCCGCGCCGGCGGGCTCGTCGTCGGCCGCGGCATGGACCGCGGACATCCGGTACACGACTGCTCCGTCGTCGTCGCGGACGCCGGCTCCCTCCTCGACGCCGGCGGCCGGTCGATCCACGTCGGTCTCGGCTCGGACGGCGACGCGAACGCCTGCACGCTGCTGGCCAAGTCCGGCACGACCGTCACCAACGCGGAGGAGCTCGTGGTCGGCCTCTCGCGCGGCGGTCCCGCCTGCTTCAACCGCGTCCGGATCCAGGGCGCGCGCGTCGCCGGGTGCGGCCCCGTGCGGGTCGGCGGCTGCGACGGCCGGGGCGACGCGCGCGTCTCCTGCTCGAACAGCCTCGCGGTCGCGGGCGCGGGCGGGCAGACGGCCGCGTGGGATTTCGGCGGCCGGAACCTGACGATCGGAACGGGCGGCGGCCACGGCGCCCGCGCCTGCGACAACGAAGTCGCGTTCCTGCCCGGCTCCGAAATCCGCAACCTCGGCGACGTCGTCGTCGGCGCCTCCGGCCAGGACGACCTCGTCTCGAAAGGCAACGTGCTGCGCCTCGCCGGCGGGCGCGTCGCGCCCGTCAAGTCGCTCAACATCGGCCCGGGCAACACGCTCGAGATCGCGGTGGACCCGGCCTTCGGCAAACAGTGCACGCGCCCGCTCGGCGTCCTCGGGAACTTCTCGCTCGGCGGCTGGAAGTACGGCGACTGCTACGTCCGTCCCGTCGCCGCCAAGGGAACGAAGCCCGGAACCTATCCCGTCCTGCAGTGGAAGGGCGCCGGCGAGGACCTCGGCCACCTCAAGCTGCACCCCGACGTCGACGCCTCGCGCTGGAAGCTGACCGTCGACGACAAGCGCAAGTTCGTCACCGTCACGCTCCTGCCCTGACGCCGGCGCCCGCGCGCGCGCATTTCGCGCTTGCACGCGAGGGGGCGGTTGCGGTAGAATGCCGCGCGTTCACATGCACGCGTTGCCCGCAGCCGTCGTCTTGCTGGCAGGACTCTGTTTCACGGGGCTCTGCTTCGTCCTGTTGCGCGCCCTCTCCGCGGGGGCCGCGCGCTACGAGGGCGAATACTCCTCCCGCACCGCCACCGCGCTGGAGGACCTGTTCCTGTTCGTATCCCCGCGCCGCATCGCGGAGGCGGCGTGGACCGCCGGCGCGGTCGTCGCGCTGCTCGCGTTCCTCGCGCTCGGCGGCATCTCCGGCGGCGCGTCGGACATCGCGGTCCGCGTCGTCCTCTCCGCCGTCCTCGGCGGCCTGATGCTCCTCGCGCCGGGCCGCCTGCTCGCGCTCCTGCGGGCCCGCCGCCGCGCGCGGCTCGAGCTGCAGCTCGTGGACGCCCTGCCCGACATGGGCAACGCGATGCGCTCGGGCTTCTCGATCGTCCAGGCGATCGAACACGTCGCGGAAAACGGCGAGAACCCGATCGCGCAGGAGTTCGCCACGTTCCTGCACCAGACGCGCGTCGGCGTGCCGTTCGAGGAGGCGCTGCGCAACCTCTCCGCCCGCGTCGGCTCGGAGGACCTCGAACTCATGGTCCTCTCGATCGAGACGGCGCGCCGCACGGGCGGCAACCTCACCGAGGTGTTCGACAACATCGCCCGGACGATCCGCGAGCGCCTCCGCATCCGGGCCCGCGTCAAGACCCTCACCGCGCAGGGCCGCATGCAGGGAATCGTCCTTTCGCTGATGCCGTTCGGCGTCGGCCTCGCGCTGCACGTGCTGGAGCCGGGCCTCTTCGGCCCGTTCCTGCGCTCGACGACCGGCCTGCTCGTGCTGGCCGCCGTGGGCGTCCTGCTCGTCCTCGGCGCGCTCTCCATCCGGAAAATCGTCCGCATCGACATCTGATCCCCGAAACCGCCATGTCCGACCTCCGACTCCGTCCCGGCGACCGCCTCGGTTCCCAGTCCGTCCAGGGCTGGGTCTGCACCGACGCGCTCGGCGAACGCTACGAAACGATCTTCGGCTCGACCACCCACGCGCTGGACGCGTGCGTTCCGCCCGCGGGGGCGGACGGCCCCTCGCTCGCGGACTACCGGGCGTTCCTCGCCCGCGTTTCGCACGTTCGCCACCCCTGCGTCGTCCGCTACTTCGCCGCCGGCGAATCGTCGCCGCGTCCCGGCACCGCGCCGGTCCCCTGGCTCCGCGGCGAACACCAGGAGGGCGCGCCCGCGTCCGTCCTCGACACGCCCCTCGGCGACGCGGCGGACCTGCCGAGGGACGAAGACGGCGCGCGCGTCCCCACCTTCGGCGCGCTGCTCCGGGCGGCCGGCGGCCGCCTCTCCCCGAAGGACCGCGACGCGCTGCTCGGCGACGTGCTGGACGGCCTCGTGCACCTGCACTCGCTCGGCCTGCCGTGCGGCCATTTCGACCCGGACGAAATCGCCCTCGGCCACGTCCGCCACCACGCCGAACCGGTCGCCCGGCTCCGCGTGTACGCCTGGCCCGCCGACGCCGAACCCGCCGACCTGTCGGCGGACCCGGCGCTCGCCGCGCCGCTCTTCCGCGCGGCGCTCGACGCCTCCGCCGAAACCACGAAGCCGCGCGAGGCGGAAGCGTTCGCGGTGTTCGCGGACGCGCTCGGCGAGGGCGTGTTTTCCTCCGCGGCCGAAGCCTCGGGGGCCTTCGCGGCGCTCTGCG
>JAFPUX010000046.1 GCA_017413145.1 Kiritimatiellia bacterium
CCCCCCCGCCTCGCGCGAGGCCGACGATCGCGTCGCCTCGCTCCGCGCCTCGCGCGCCGAGCGCCAGGCCGAGGCGGACGAAGCCGCCGCCGCGCTGCAGAAGGTCCGCGCCTCGCTCGACGGCGCGTCCGCCCGCCAGAACCAGGCCGAGGTCGCCCTCGCCGAGGCGCGCCTGCAGCTGCAGAACCTCGCCGAGGGGCTCGACCGCGACTGGCACCTCACGCCCGAGACGCTCGCCGCCGAACCCGAGCGCGACTGGGGCGAAGCCGGCCCGCCCTCGCCCGAAGACGCCGCCGCGCGCGTCTCCGAGCTGCGCCGCAAGATGGACGACATGGGCCCCGTGAACCTCGTCGCCATCGAGGACTGCCAGAAGAGCGAGGAGCGCCACGACTTCCTCGTCAAGCAGCAGAAGGACCTCACCGAGGCCAAGGAGAAGCTGCTCGCGCTCATCAAGGACATCGACCGGCAGAGCGTCGAGCGCTTCCGCGAGACCTTCACCAAGGCGAACGAGAACTTCCAGAAGATGTACGCGCGGCTCTTCGGCGGCGGCACCGCCGAGCTGCGCCTCATGGACGAGGAGGACATCCTCGAATGCGGCATCGACATCGTCGCGCGCCCGCCCGGCAAGAAGCCGACGAGCGTCTCGCTCCTGTCCGGCGGCGAGCGCACGATGACCGCCGTCGCGCTGCTCTTCTCGATCTACGAGATCAAGCCCTCGCCGTTCGCGATCCTGGACGAGCTGGACGCGGCGCTGGACGACAGCAACATCGGCCGCTTCGTGGACGTCCTCAAGGACTTCCTCGAGATGTCGCAGTTCCTGATCATCACGCACAACCAGCACACGATCGCGGGCTCCGACATCGTGTACGGCGTGACGCAGCAGGAGAAGGGCGTCTCGACCATCATCTCGATGCGCCTCAAGCGCATGGGCGTCGAGGCGCCGAAGGGCGAGGAACTCCCCGCGCCCGCGGCGCCCAAGGGTCCCTCCGCGCGCAAGCTCCGCAACGCGGAGAACTACGTCAAGAAGCCCCGCGCGAAAAAGCCCGCCGAGGGCGAGGAGCCCCCGCCGCCCGACGGCGAAACCCCCGCCCCGGACGCGGAGTCCTGACAGCCGGGATCCGGCCCGGCCGTTCTTCACGCGCACGCGTGAAGCCCGCGCTTGCATTCGCGGGCGCGTTGCGGTAAGATTTCCCGCAACGCATGAAACCCACCGTCCACACCCTCCGCAACGAGGCCGGCCTGGTGCTCAAGGCGAGCACGCTCGGCGGCGTCGTCACGTCCCTCCTCGTCCCCGACCGCGACGGCAAGTCCGGCGACGTCCTACTCGGCTATCCGAAGGTCGAGCAGAACCTCGACCACGGCTACATGAACGCGCTCATCGGGCGCGTCGGCAACCGCATCTCGCGCGGCGGGTTCGACTTGGACGGCACCTTCTACACGCTCGCGAAGAACTCCGGCGCCGGCAAGCGCGCGTGCCACCTGCACGGCGGCGCGCGCGGCTTCGACCGCCACGTCTGGAACGCGCGCGAGTTCGCGGGGGCGGACGGTCCGTCGCTCGAGCTCACCACCTTCTCGCCCGACGGCGAGGAAGGCTACCCCGGCAACCTCGCGGTGCGCGTCGTCTACACGCTCACGAACGACAACGCGTGGCGCATCGAGTACTGGGCCGTGACGGACAAGCCAACCGTCGTGAACCTCACGCAGCACGCCTACTTCAACCTCTCGGCCGGCAAGCGCGACGTCGGCGGCCACGTGCTGCGCGTCCTGGCGAGCCGCTTCACCGAAGTGGACGCCGCGCTGCTCCCGACGGGGCGCGTGCCGTCCGTGGAGGGCACGGCGCTCGACCTGCGCGAGCCCACCCTCCTCGGCCCGGTCTTCGCCCGCGCGAAGAAGGACCCGCAGCTCAAGATCGTGGGCGGCGGCTTCGACCACAACTTCGTCCTCGACCGCCCGGACGGCGCGGGCCTCGAGCCCGTGGCGGAGTTCTCCGATCCGGAGAGCGGCCGCCGCATGGCCGTCTACACGACCGAGCCCTGCATGCAGGTCTACTCCGGCAACTTCCTGACGCCCGAGCCCAAGGGCAAGGGCGGCACGGCCTACGGCCCGCACTGGGCGTGCTGCTTCGAAACGCAGCACGCGCCCGACAGCCCGAACCACGCGGGCTTCGCGCCGATCCGGCTCGACCCCGGGAGCGTTTACCACACCGTCACCGAATACCTCTTCGACACCGTCGATTAGGGGCGTCCGGAAACCTTCCTTCCGCCATGTCCGACCACACCGATCCGACCCCCGCGCCCGGCTCGCACCGGGAGGAGCGCGAGGTCCCCGTCATCCCCGGCTACCAGATCGAGGCCGTCGCGGGCGAGACGACGAGCACGCAGAGCTGGGAGGCTCTGCAGATCTCGCTCGACCGCCACGTCGTGCTGCTCACGCTCAAGGTCGCCCTCGTGGACGACCCGTCCAAGGTGGCGCACTTCGAGGACGTCGCGCGCATCGTCGCGCGCCTGCACCACCGCAACATCGTCTCGATCATCGACATCGCGAAGACCGAACACGGCCTGCCCTACGTCGTGATGGAGAAGATCGAGGGCCGCCGGCTTTCCGAGGTGCTGCACAACGATGGCCCGCTCCCGCCCGAGCGCGCCGCGAAGGTCGTCCTCCAGCTTGCGGACGCGCTGGACGGCGCGTGGAAGCAGTCCGGCTTCGTCCACCGCAACCTCAAGCCCGACAACGTCTACGTCCTGCCGGACGGCGCCGCGAAGATCAGCTCGTTCATGTACGCGACCGTCATCCGCCCCGGCGCCGACCCGCTCGCGGCGGACGGCGGGATGCTCGTCGGCACGCCGAACTACATGCCGCCGGAGCAGATCGACTGCCTCCGCTCGATCGACTTCCACGCGGACATCTACTCCGTCGGCGCGCTCTTCTACCAGGCGCTCACCGGGCAGGCGCCGTTCCGGGAGGAGCGCAACGACTACATGCGCATCTTCGAGCTGCAGAAGGAGGGGACGATCCCCGCCCCGTCCGACCTCGACCCGAAGGTCCCCGTCGCCTTCTCGCGCATCATCCAGAAGATGATGGCCAAGCGCCCCGGCGACCGCTACGCGTTCTGGCAGGACGTGATCGAAGACGTCCACCGTGCCCTCGCCGGCCGCGACCTCTACGTGCCCGGCGGCGGCGAATGGGTCTCGCCGCGCAGCACCGTCGCGGACGCGGCGCCGCAGCCCGAGCCCGCGCCCGAACCCGCGGCCGCCAAGGGCAAACCCAAGGGC
>JAFPUX010000370.1 GCA_017413145.1 Kiritimatiellia bacterium
CCGCCGCCGCCCCCGCGGCGGCCCTCGGCGCTCTGGCTGCCAGTGTTGTCGGGCGTGCCGCCCGAACCGCCGCCGCCCACGAGAAGGATGCGGGCCGTGCCGGCGCGGGTGACGACGAGCTCGCCGTCGTCCGCGAACGTCCACACGGTCTCGGCGCCGAGCTGCGCCGTCGTGGCGCCGGCCGAAACCGTGGAGGCTTCGCCGTAGTCGCGCAGCGCGTCGAAGACGAGGGTCTCGGTGCAGGTCAGCGTCCCGTCGGCCGGATCGACGCCCGTGACGGTCACGCGGTAGGTTCCGCCGTCGGCGAGGCCGGAGACCGCGAGGCCCAGGAGCGTGCCCTGCGAGACGGCCGGGCCGCCGACGAGGGCGACGGTCGCCGACGTGTCGGTCGAATCGTCCGTGCGCTCGATCGCCGCGGAGAACGTCGCGGACGAGGCGTGGTCGCCCGGGATGCCGTAGAACGAGAGCGCGGCCGCGCCGGAGACGAGGTTCGTCATCTCGAGGCCGACGACCTGCGGCGCTTCGCTCGCCGGGCGGCCCACGATGTGGACGCCGAAGCCGGTGAAGTCGCCCGTGACCGAATCGAACGTCTCGTACCAGTAGTCCGTGTCGGGGTGCGCGAGGTTCGCGTCGTCGATGATCGCGCGGACGCGGTTGACCGTGCGGCCGGTGCCGGCGTTCGTCGGCCAGTAGACGATCGCGGTGTCCGTGACGGCCTTGGCGAGCGCCGCCGGGGCGTTCGTCGGGACGACGAGGTAGAACTTGTTGTTGCTGCCCTGCTTGCCCGAGCCGTCGCCCGTGCCGCCGAACGTGCCGGCCTTGGCGACGCTCGTCGGTTGCTGCGAGAAGACGGGCGCGTCGAAGCCGCCGACGGGCACCATGAGCTTGACGGGCGACATGGCGCGGCCGGAGTAGTTGTCGCCGCCGCCGGAGTCGGCCGAGATGTGGAGGCCGGCGACGAGCCGCGGCGAGGAGCCGCCGATCTCCCAGTCCGCGACCGGCGTCCGGAGCGACTGGTCGCTGCGGAGCGAGTCCATGGCGATCTGGCGGCGGTCGGACGTCTCCCAAGTGTAGACGGTCGGGGACGTTTCGATCGTGCCTTCGACGCGGACGACGAGGCCCGGCGCGCCGGCGTAGAAGTTGGCGTCCGCCCAGAGGCGCGAACCCGCGCCGACGTGGAAGTAGCCGAAGTCGGCGTTGAAGTTGACCCAGTTGCTCGTGTCGCGGGAGCGGATGCGCAGGTCGGCGCCGTCCAGGACTTCGACCGTGGCGCCCGGCAGCGTGCTCGAGCCGTGCCCGTCGCTCAGGATCGAGCCCGTGCCCTCGCGGGCGTCGACGTACCACGTGCCGCCGGAGAGCTTGAGCGTGCCGTTCTTGCCGGCCTTCAGCGAGCCGTCGGAGTAGCCGCGGTTCGCGATCGTGTGGCTGTAGGCGAAGCGCACCCAGTTCGTCGTGTCGCGGTGGAGCGTGAGCTCCTGCCCGTTCGTGACGACGACGGTCTTGGCGAAGAACGTGCCGTCGTCCGGGACGTTGATCGTGCCGGGCGCCGCGCCGTCCGCGAGGCGGATCGTGGAGCCGCGCCGCGGGTAGCCGGACTCGTCGTGGGACTTGGAGCCGTCCGTGATCCACATCGCCGGGTCGGTCCACGAGCCTTCGCCGCCCTTCCAGACGTAGTCCTGGTCGTCCTGGACCTGGACCCAGTTGTAGGAGCGGGAGTTGTAGTTCTGCGTCCACGTCTGGCGGCCGTTGGAGTTGGAGCAGGCCCAGGTGTAGGCGAACTCCTCGTCCCAGTCGCGCGTCAGCGTGATTTCGAAGAGGCCGGTTTCGTCGACTTCGAGGGGATGGCGCTCGTCGGTCACGAAGTCGGAGCCCGGGACCCGGCCGATGCAGAGCACGGCCCAGGTCGTGCCGGCGCCGAGCGTGGAGAGGCGGCCGCGGAACGTGAGCGTCCGCTGGTCCGCGTAGACCTGGCGCCAGCCCGTGTCGACCTGCGACTGCGCGGGCAGCGTGAAGGTGGAGACGCCGGATTCGACCGCGCCGCCTTCGGCGTCCACGAGGACGACCTTCCAGCTGTAGGTGGCGCCGGGCGTGAGGCCCTCCGCGGCGATCGAGAACGCGCCGGCCGCGGCGAGGTTGGTCGTCGAGGCGCGCGCGAGCGTGGCGGCGGAGTCGCCGACCCAGAACTCGACCGTGTAGGGCGCGGTGCCGCCGGCGACCACGCCGCCCGCGACCGCGATGTCGCCCGCGGAGACGTCCGTCACGGCGACGCCGGAGAGCGACGGCAGTTCGTCCGCCGCCGCAGCGACCGGATCGGTCCACGACGTGGCGCCGTCGGAAATCGCGACGAGGCGCGCCACGCGGTTCTCGTCGGTCCAGTCCGGGACCGAAGCGGCGGCGAGGGTCGTGGCGGCGTCCGCCGCCGCGACGGTGCCGAGGTCGACCGCCGTCCAGCCCATCGCCGCGAGCTCGGCGGCCGCGGTGAGGTCGTTCAGGTCGGCGGTGCCGGAGTCCTTTGCGCCGTAGACGAGGTAGACGTGCGCGGCTTTGTCGCCGGAGCCGACCTTGGGCGTAACGGCGAGGGCGCCGCCGGAAGCGGCCGTCGAGGCGACCCAGACCGTGCGGCCCGCGGGACGCGCGACGCGCAGGAGCGAGCCGTCGCCCGGATCGAGGAGCGGCGTCCACGCGCTCTGCGGCATCATCGCCTTCGAGCCGCTGTCGTTGAAACCGAGGCCCATCGTGTTCCACGAGTTCACGCCGTCGCCGTCGGGGCCGTGGGCCTGGTCGTCCCACAGGTAGTTGCCCAGGCGCGCGTCGATCGGGAACCAGCCCGTCTCCGCCGGCACGTAGTCGCCGAAGAGGCTGTGGTTCGCGTCGTTCGTCGTGAAGAGCAGCAGCGAATCGCCGATCTTGAGGTAGACCGAGTCGAAGAAGCGGCTCGCGAAGACGTAGGGCTTGCCCTCTTCGAGCCAGATGTAGCCGCGGTAGGCCCACATGTGGCCGGTCGAGCGCTTGTACCAGCGGAAGACCGCGCCGTTCCACGAGTTGGTGAACTCGGCGCCCTTCACGTCGTGGACGATCACGCCCGCGACGCGGTCCTCGTTGTAGCCGTAGGACCAGTAGTCGTCCGTGAAGTCCGGAACGGCGCCTATGGAGGACTGCAGGAGGCCGGGCAGCGCGTCCGGGTCGAGCTTGGCGTCCGCGACCGGGATCGTCACGGCGAGGACCGAGCTGCGGCCGGTGCCGCTCGCGTTTCCGGCTTCGACCGCGACGTAGTAGGTCGTGCCGGGCACGAAGCCGGGGACGGTCGCGGAGAAGGTCCCGGCGCCCTGCGCGGCCGCGAGCTCCACGGAGCCGGCGAGCGAATCGGCCGAGAGACCGTAACGCAGCGAGACTTCCGCGTCGCCGCCGGAAGCGAGCGAGCGGACCGTGTAGACGACGTCGATGCCGGTTTCGTCCGAGACGGAGGGCGCCGCGGAGACGAACTCAACGTCGGGCTCCGCGGTCGCGCCGGACACCCAGCGGACGTAGACGCCGCCGTTGCCGCCGGGGCGGCCGTAGGTGTTGGCATAGCCGCCGTAGTACCAGCCGCCGCCGCCGCCGCCGCCGGCGCCCGCGACGCCGTCCTCGTCGCCGTAGAGTTCGGTCTGCGAGCGCACGCCGAAGCCGCCG
>JAFPUX010000371.1 GCA_017413145.1 Kiritimatiellia bacterium
GACGTTGTGGATGTCGAAGTTGAAGTGCGCCTTCGTGACGACCCAGTCGTCGAAGACGCGCGCGGCGAGGATGTCGTCCTCCGTGATCGTCGAGACGCCCTTGAAGTGGCGCGTCTCGCGCACGCCGACCTGCGCGGCGGACGAGATGACGAAGCACTTCTCGTAGCCCGGCGCGCGGCGGCGCAGGAAGTCGACGATCGGCGCGATCTGCCCGTGGCAGGCGATCTGCGCCTTCGTGAGGTCCTCGGCCTTCGTTCCGTCGACGTGCGTGAGGTTCGTCATGTTCACCGTGACGACGCCCGGGAGCGTCGAGCGGTACAGCAGCACGTGCCCCGCGGGCGCGGGCAACTCCGCCCGGCCAAGCGCCTGGATCTCGCCCGCGGGCACCTCGACGGTCGTCTCGAACGACGGCGGGAAGATCGCGCGGTCGGTATCCACGCCGCCGAGCTTGAACATGAGCGTCATCGGCTGCATCGCGTGGTCGCCCGCGCGGCCGAGTTCGAACGCGGCGCCGGCGCGCGCGGCGACGTCGCCGTCGCCCGAGGCGTCCACGACGACCTTCGCGCGCAGCGCCTGGCGTCCGCTCTTGCTCTCGGCGACGACGCCCGCGACGCGGCCGTTCTCCATGAGCGGCGCCGAGACGAACGTGTAGAGCCGCAGCTCCGCGCCCGCTTCGGCGAGCATCGCGAGGAAGACGTCCTGGAGCTTGTCCGGGTTGATCGTCTGGCGCAGCGCGGGGTCGTCCGAGTCCTTCGAGCGCTCGAGGATCTCTTCGTAGACGCCGCCGCGGGTGTTGCCGGTCCAGTGGCTCATGAGGCCGGACGTGGCGACGCCGCCGACGACGCCCGTCTGTTCGACGAGGCAGGTCTTTGCGCCGAGGCGCGCCGCGCACACGGCGGCGGCGACGCCGGCGGGTCCGCCGCCCGCGACGAGCACGTCGTACGATCCGGCGACCGGGGTTTCGAGAACTTCGCGGATGGAATCGCTCATGGTGAGTCAATCGTGTGATTTTTCGGAAACGTCCGAATCTCCGGACGGGGACACATTCTATCCCAACCCCTTTGTCCGATGCAAGAAGAAAATCATCGGTCGTCCAAAACGCCCGCGACAGGGGAAACAACAACCGCAGGGCGGGTTGCTTCGCGCGCGCCAATCGGGTAGAATGAGAACTCTTCCCGATTCCGCGGCCCGCGGCCGCCCTCCGCCATGAAAAGAATCCTCCCCCTCCTCGCGCTTCTCGCGCTCCCCGCCGCCGCCGCGAACGACGGCGCCGCCGTCTACCGCCCCGGGCTCACGCAAGCGCGGATTCCGCTCGGATCTCCGATGGGCTATGTCACGGCCTACACGGGCGTCCCCGTGCTTGCGTCGAACCTTCTCACGACCGCCGAAGCCGATTGGCTCGACCGCACGCTCGACGTCTTCAAGGACGGAGAGCACGCCAACGACGCGACGAATTCCGTCTCCGGCAAGACGTGGCCCTGGCTCATCGAAAACCGGCACGGCGTGTTCGCCTACGAGGGCGAAATGTTCGTCGAACAGGGCAAAGACTACTACTTCTACGGCCGATTCTGGACGGGCGAGGCCATGGTCGTCGACGGAACGACAGTCGTCTCGCAGGGGCCGCACAACGGATACAACTACTCGCCCGACATCTTCGGAACGTGGACGGCGCCGAAGACGGGATGGGTCCCCTTCAACGCCTGGGAGTGGACGTGCGAGGAAACCTTCGGCCCCCGATGGAGTCAATGGGGGCTTCAATACAATGTCGAAGGGTTCTCGTTGGATGGATTGTCGGGCCCTGACACGGACTCCGGCATTCGCAAATATGCATACAATGTCGATCCGCATAGTGATTGGCGGACGAACGTCTGGCAACGTTTCGCCGACACCGGCGCCGGCATGTTTCTGCGTACCGTCACGGGCGAACGCTTCACGACGGTCGGCGAATCGTCGGACGCCGAAGGCGGACGTTCGTTCGACCTGACGTTCGCCGGCGTTCCGACCAACGCGACGCTCGTCGCATTTTCGGGGCCGACGGATGGTCTTCACGCTACGTCGGAGTGGGCGTCGGTCTCCGCCGTTCTCGCCGAGATTCCGCCGGGCGATTCGACGACGAACGTCACGGTCGCGCTCGCCAACGACGCGACGGTGCTGCGCTTCCGGCTCGCGCACTTCGACGCGGCGTCGACGAACGGTCTCGACGTCTTCGAGGAATGGACGGAGATGGTCGCCGTCTCGGCTTCGCCGGTCGTTCGCGTCGACTCCGCGTCGCCCGGCTACACGAACCTCGTCGTGGCGGGAAACCTCGCCAGCTTCGGCATCGGCGGTTCGTCCGGCGCCGTGACGATCCAGGTCGCCGCCGCGGACGATTCCGGCTTCGGCGAACCCGTCGCCGAGCTCGAGCTCCCGCCCGCCTTCGCGGTCGGCGCGTTCGAGGCCGAGGTCTTCGGATTGTCGACGAACACGGCGTATCTCGTCCGGGCCACGGCGACGAACCAGCTCGGCGCCGTCGGATCCTCCGCGCCGGTCGCGTTCTCGACCCGGATTCCCGGACCCGCGTCGGTTTCCGTCGCCCCGACCGTCTGCGCGCTCTTCTCGGCGGATTTGACGGCGACCGTTTCCGACTGGGGCGGCGGCTCGTGGGACGTCGCGGACGCCTGGATCGACGTGTCGGCGGACGACACGTTCCCGGACGACGTGACGCAGACGCTCCCGCTCGGCGCGCTGTCGGGCGCGACGCCCGTCTCCGCGACGGCGACCGCGACGGGGCTCGAAGCGGCGCACGACTACTTCGCCCGCGTCCGAGCCGTCAACTCGTGGGGCGTCGAATCCGTTTCGGATCCCGTCGCGTTCTCGACCAGCGACAAGCCGATCGGCTTCCCGCACGAAGCGACGGTCGTGGCCGCGAAGGGCAGGGTGTCCGCCTCGCTCGCGCCGACGTTCGTCACGGAAGGGACCGTCTACAACGTGACGCTTCGCATGGAAGGCATCGGGGGTTCCCTCTTCTGGCCGAACCAGACCGGCTACGGCCCGTTCGCCCATACGCAATACACACCGGCCGGCTCCGAGGTCGTCTTCGTCTACACGATCGCATGGACGTACGGGGACCTGTCCGGCGAAATCACGGTCCACGGGCGCGCCACCGCCAAGCTCGCCGACCGCACGATCGACAGCGTGCCGGAAATCGATCCAGACTACAAGGTCGGAGACCGCCATGGCGCCTATCTCAGACCCGGCGACACCGTGGAAATCATCCAAACACCCGGCACGCGCATCGACTGGCACACCAACGCCGTCCTCTCGGTCACGCCGACGAACGGCGTGTTCGTCGTGGAGGCGCTCGAACCCGGCGCGACTCTTCTTTACGAAACGGATCTCGCGACCGGAGCGACGAACAACGTCACCGGCGTCGCAATCGTCCTGCCGGCGGGGAGCCCGGCCGGTGGCGTTTACGTCCACCGCGCCCTCAAGGATTGGTCTTGGTCGAACCCGGATGAATGGGAGATGGTGTCCCCGGGGCCGCAGGGCTATCCGGACGCCGCCGGCGCCTGGGCGATCATCGCCTCCGACGCGCTCGGTCCGAACGACACCGAAAAGAAGATTGACGTGACCGTTCCCGTCACAGTCGGGCATCTGGCTGTCGGGCAGCACGGCTTTATCCACCACGGGGTTCCGAAGAACCTCAAATCGCACTGGCCGTGGATCTTTTCGGACGACTTGGGGCTCGGCGGCTCTATTCGATTCGACACGGGAGACGGCTCCGCCTCCGGGCTCCGCCTCCTCGGGCACAGCTACACGACAAGCCGCGTCCTGTTCCAAGTCCCGGTTTCGATGGCGAACGACTTGGAGATCGACGAACTGAACCGCGTCCAGGACACGCTGGCCTGGCAGAACACTCGGTTCCGCGGCCTGTGGTTCATGAAGCCGGTCGATGTCGAGACCAACGAGCTCCGGACCGTCCGGGCGCATCCCTACTGGTATCAGTTCAATGCTCCCAACAGACCCGCCGGCGGCGTGGAGTCCGGCGGTTGGATCTCGTTCCGCAACATCGTCCTCGGATCTGGAACCATCCGGCTGGAGGCGGCCACGCACGTCGGCCTCGTCGGCGCCGACGGCGCCCATGTCGCGCCCTTCACCGGAACCTGGATTGTCGCCAACGGCGACCTGGACCCACACCTCAACAGCGCCTACGGCGGCGCGGGTCTCAACACGTGGGGGCTGAGCCTCGGCATGTCCAGGGAGATGATCATCCGCGGCACGTGGCATCGCGCGGAGAAGACATGGCCGCGCGGGGCACTCGTCCGAACGGGTTTCAACAACGTCCGGACAGCCGAAGATACGGGCAACGGCCACACCGGCCACGCCTGGACGAACGACTGGCAGGACGCGCTTCCTCCGAAGATTACCCTCGACGGCGGCGACCTGCAGATCCAGCCGCAAGGTCCGATGAATTCCGCCGCCCAGGCGGTCGCCAACGCCACGGGCATTCGCCGCAACCTGTTCCGGATCGACGAGCTGGTTGTTCCCGTCGGTCCGATGGGACGAATGGATTTCCGGAACCGGAACAACTCGACCGGCTACGCCCATGCCCGGACGGAGATCACCAACCTTGTGCTCTCCCCCGGCGCCGTCGCCTCGTTTGCCCTAGACGACAACCAGGCCAACGTCACCCACGAAGTCTATCTCGTGAACGGTCCTGAGGCCGCGTGGGAGCCCGAGGGGGGCGCGGAATCGCAGTTCCTGCCGTTCTTCTTCGCGAACAACCAGTTCGAGTCGACCGGCGGCAACACGCCCGGGGACATACAGGTGTCCGATCCCGGCAAGATCACGCTCGCGTTCCGCGACACGGGGACCGGCAAGGTCACGCTGAAGGAGCCCGAAACGTCCGGCAACGGCTACCGCCGCTGGACGGCGGCGGATTCGCTCGCGGACGGTGCAAAGTACTTCTCGATGCAGCTGGCGGCCAACGTGACGAACTCGTTCGCGCCGGGCGCGACGGTGACGAACCTCTCAGGCTATCTCGACATGCGCGGCGGCGCGGCGCTCGGGCGGCCGGGGGAGGACGCGGGCGCGACACTCGACTTCGGCGACCGGCCGGCGCGCATCTTCGTCGGCAACTGGGGCCAGACCGGAACGATCGGCTGCAAGCTCGTCGGTTCGGCGGGCCTGGTGACGGGCGGCAACGGAACGGTCGACCTCGGCGCCTCCGCTGACGGAATCGCGGGTGGCGTCCGCGTGGCGGGCGGCACGCTCCAGGTCGGAGCGACGGACGCCGAAGGCAAGCCGGTTCCTGGGCGCATCGACGGCGACGTCCATGTCGAGGCTGGCTCTCGGCTGGTGCTTTGCGACACGGGCTCGATCGCCCCGAAGTCGAAACTGTTCCTGAACGACCGCGGCTGGATCCCGTCCGTTGCCCACGTCCGGATCGAGGAGGGGGGCAAGCCCGTCGTCAAGGAGATCCTCGTCGCCGGCGAACCCCTGGCGCACGGCTGGTACGGCTCGTCGGAGTCTGACGCGCAGTTCGTCGACGACATCCACTTCGAGGGACTCGGCAAGATCCACGCCGGCTCCTTCCCGACGATGATGATCCTGAAGTAGAGCCCCTCTTGCACGTCGCCGGATTTCGGGACGGATCGAAAACGCCTGGACGATGCAGGGGGTCGCGCGACGCGCAACCCCCTGCGAATCCGCAAACCCCTATTCCGCCCAGCGGACGGCGGTCGCGGAGCGGCAGAGGCGCGTGGCGGGGTCGACGTCGAAGACGCAGCCCGTCATCGCGGCCGGGCCGCCGGCCACGTCGAACTTCTGCGGCATGCCGCCGACGAACTTGCGGACGACGGGCGCGACCTCGCGGCCGATCACGGAGCGGACGGGCCCGCACATCCCCAGGTCGGTGACGTAGCCCGTTCCCTTCGGAAGCACCGTCGCGTCGGCCGTCTGCACGTGCGTGTGCGTGCCGAAAACCGCCGCCACGCGGCCGTCGAGGTGCCAGCCCATCGCGATTTTCTCGCTCGTCGCCTCGGCGTGGAAGTCGACGAGCACCGGCACGTCGCGCGGCACGGGGCCGGCGAGCAGCGCGTCGACCGCCTCGAACGGGTTGTCCGCCGGGTTCATGAAGACGCGGCCGAGCAGGTTGACGACGCAGAACCGGCCGACGGGCGTGGAGACCACGCGCCAGCCGCGCCCCGGCGCGCCGGAGCCGCCGTTGGCGGGGCGGACCACGGGGCGGTCGCTCGCGGCGAGCGCGAGCGCCTCCTTCTGGTCCCAGGCGTGGTCGCCGAGCGTGATCGCGTCCGCGCCGGCGCCGAGCAGCTCGTCCGCGAGCGCGGGCGTGATGCCGCGTCCCGCGGCGGCGTTCTCGCCGTTGACGACGACCGCCTGGACCTCGCCCGCGGCGCGGAGCTTCGGGACGACGGCCGCGAAGATGCGCCGTCCGGGCGCGCCGACGACGTCGCCGATGCAGAGAATCTTCATGGCGCCCGCAGAATAGGGTTTTCCGCCCCGGAAGTCCAGCGAAATCCGCGGCGGGGCGTTGCCCGCGCGGGCCCGGCGTGGTAGAATTCCCCGCATGATTCTTTCCGGAGACAGACTGCGGGCCGTGTCGTTCCCCGTCGGCGGGATCGGCGCCGGTTGCATCGGCCTCGCCGGCAACGGCGACCTGGCCGAGTGGGAGCTCTTCAACCGACCCGCGAAGGGCGTCCGCAACGGGCTCTCGCACTTCGCCGTCCGCGCCGAGCGCGAAGGCGGCGGCGTGGTCGACGCGCGCATCCTCCACGGCGACTTCGCCGGCGAGCTCTCCGGCGCGGGCGACGCGCCTTTCGCCGGCTTCGGCTACGGTCCCGACGCCGACTCGCTCTGCGGCCTGCCGCATTTCCGTTCCGTCTCGCTCCGCGGCGAGTTCCCCGTCGCCGAATGGACCTTCCGCGATCCGCGCTTCCCCGGCGACGCGACGCTGACCGCGTGGAGCCCGTTCGTTCCCGGACGTTCGGACGTCTCTTCCCTGCCCTGCGCCGTCTTCGAAGTCTCGCTCCGCAACCGCGCCCGCGAGCCGCTCGTCTTCTCCGCCGTCGGCTGCCTCGCCTCCCCGTGGTCCGGCGCCGCCGCTTCGACCCGCTCCTTTCGCCGCGCCGGCCGCACCGTGCTGTTGCACCGGAACGCCGCCCCCGCCGACTCGACCGACCACGGAGAACTCGCCCTCACGCTCGACACGGGAGCGGTCTTCTCGAAGGAGTGCCCCTGCCTTCGGAACGGCTTTCGCGCGCCATCGGAGGCGCGGACGCGCGTCCGCGCCTCCGATGCGCCGGCGGGAGACCCGGCGGGCGGCACGCCCGCCGAGGTCTCCCGCCAAACATCCTTGTATCGCGGTCCGTGGTGCGACAAGCGCGAAGTCTACTGGCACGACCTCAATGCGCCCGGCCCGTTCCGCGACCGCAGATACGCCGGCCCCGGCGAGCGCGGCGACGCGGGCCTGCTCGCCGCGCGGTTCCGTCTCGCGCCCGGCGAGGTCCGAACGGTGCGCTTCGTCGTGTCGTGGTTCGTCCCGAACCGCTCGAACGACTGGACGCCGCCGGACCGCCTCGCGGAGGCGATGGAGCGCTCCGGCGTCGCGCGCAACCGCTGGCGCAATTACTACGCCGAGGCGCTCTGCACCGGCGCCGCGGACGCCGCCGCGCGTCTCCTGCACGGCCTTCCCGAAACGCGCGCGCAGGTCTTCGCGTTCCGCGACGCGCTGCATCGCCGCACCACGCTTCCGCCCGCCTCGCTCGAAGGCGCCGCCGCGACGCTCTCCGTTCTCGTTTCGCCAACGGTCCTCCGCCTCCCCGACGGCGCGCTCTGGGGCTGGGAGGGCGTCGCGAAGAAGGTCGGTTCGTGCGAAGGCTCCTGCCAGCACGTCTGGAACTACGAGCAGGCGACGGCGCTGCTGTTCCCCGACCTCGCGCGCTCGATGCGCGAGCAGCAGTTCCGCTTCAACTTCGACCCCGACGGCGGCCTGCTCTTCCGCCAGCCGCTCCCGCCCGGCGTCCGCGCGCGCCGCTCGCCGTGGTTCCGGCCGTGCGTCGACGGCACGATGGGCGAAGTCCTCAAGACGTTCCGCGAATGGCGCGTCTCGGGCGACACGGCGTGGCTGCGCTCCGTCTGGCCCTCCGCGAAGAAGGCGCTCTCCTACGCGTGGTCGCCGGCGAATCCCGACCGCTGGGACCCGGACGAATCCGGCGTCCTGACCGGCCGCCAGCACCACACGCTCGACATGGAGCTCTTCGGCGCCACCGCCTGGCTCGAAGGGCTCTACCTCGCCGCGCTCCGCGCCGCGTCGCAAATGGCCCGCACCGTCGGCGACGACGCCTTCGCCGCCGAATGCGACGCGATCTTCGCCCGCGGCCGCGCGTGGACCGAAGCGCACCTCTTCAACGGCGAATACTACGCCGGCGAAGACGTCGAAGGGAAGCCGGTCGGCCTTGCCGACCTGCTTCCCTTCGAAGACGCCAAGAACCGCTATTGGGACGCCGAGCACCGCGAGGCGAAGTACCAGATCGGCGGCGGGCTCTCCATCGACGCGCATCTCGGCCCGCTGTGGGCGGCGCTCTACGGCGTCGCGGACGACCTGCTCGACCCGGAGCGCGTCGACGCCACGCTGCGCGCGATCCTGCGCCACAACTTCAAGCGCTCGATGCGCGAAGCGGCGAACACGTGGCGCGTCTTCGCGGCGGACGACGAAGCGGGCACCGTGATGGTCTCGTGGCCGAAGGGCCGCCGCAAGCCCGTCATTCCGATTCCCTACCACAGCGAATGCATGACCGGCTTCGAGTGGGCGTTTGCGACACACCTCGCGTGGCGGGGTCTCGCGAACGAGGCGGAGACCGTCGCCGCCGCGATCCGCGCGCGCTACGACGGCGCGAAGCGCAACCCGTGGAACGAAATCGAGTGCGGCTCGAACTACGCCCGCGCAATGGCGGCCTGGGGGATTCTCC
>JAFPUX010000047.1 GCA_017413145.1 Kiritimatiellia bacterium
CCGAATGGCTCCGCGCGACGGTGGGCGGCGGCTTCGCGTGGTACGCGCTCGGCGCGTCGCAGCTCGACTTCGCCGCGCTCGCCCAGCTCGCGTCCGCGGGCGGCGTTTTCCTCGTCTCGGCCGCCGTCGCGCTTCTCGCGGACGCGCTGGCGGGCGTCGGCCTGCGCCTGTTCGATTCCATCCGCCACGCACCCGGCCGCACGCGCCGCCACTTCGACCTTACGGTCGCGCTCGTGCTGCTGCTGGCGGCGTTCTTCTGGGGCAAGGGGCGCCTGGAGCGCGTCCGCGCGTACCGTTCGGAAGGAACGCGCCCCATGGCGCTCGCGGCCGTGGACCCGGACCTGCCGTGCATCTTTTCGGACAACGCGGCGGAAATCGACGAAGGCTACCGCCGCCTGTACGGCAATTCGATGGCGATCCTCGAAAACGCGAACTGCGACCTGATGGTCTGGCCCGAGACGTGCCTCGAGTACCCGCTGCCGTTCGAGCCCTACGAGACGGCGATCCGGTCCAACCTCTGCGCGCGGTTCGACACGCGCCTGCTCGCGGGCTCGACGCTCGTCCTGCACGAAGGGCCGAAGGGCGAGGTCCTTTCGCCGGTCGGCAACGCCGCGTGGGTCTTCTCCGCGGAGGGAACGGGCGAACCCTACGTCAAGCGCCACCTCATCCCGTTCGGCGAATTCATCCCGCTCGACGAGTGCTTCCCGTGGCTGCAGAAGCTCTCCCCCTCCGGCATCTCGTGCGCGGCGGGCGGCGGCCCGCGCGTCTTCGAAATCCCGCTCCACGCCGGACGCGGACCCGCGCGCGTCTCGCCGCTGATCTGCTTCGAGGACACCGTTCCGGGCGTCGCGCGCGAATCGGCCCGCGGCGCGGACGTGCTCGCCACGATCAGCAACGACGCCTGGTTCCGCGGCTCGTGCGAGTCCGACCAGCACCACCTCGAGGCGTCGTGGCGCGCGATCGAGAACGGGCTGCCCGTCCTGCGCGTCTCGAACACGGGCGGCGCGGCGCTCGTCGACCCGGCAGGCGCGACGATTCCCTTCGAGGACAACGGCACGCTCTGGGTCATTCTCCCGCCCGAGCCGCTCCGCTCGGCCTACGCGCGGTGCGGCGACTGGCTCTTCGGAATCCCGTGCGCCGCGCTGCTCCTCGCCGCGTTCGTCCCGTGGCGGCGCCTGCGGCGTGCGCGGAGGACCGCCGCGTGAAGGTCTTGGTCGGACTGAGCGGCGGCGTCGATTCGTCCGTGGCCGCGCTCCTGCTGAAGGAGGCGGGCCACGACGTCGTCGGAGCGACGATGCTCCTCTGGCGCGACGGCCGCTACAAGGGCGGCGCGCGAGACGCATGTTTCGGCCCCGGCGAGAAACGGGACGCCGCCGAAGCCGCCGCGTTCTGCGCGCGGCTCGGCATCCCCTACCGCTCGTTCGACTGCGCGGACGCCTACGAACGCCTCGTGCTCGCGCCGTGGCGCGCCGCGTTCCTCGAAGGCCGCACACCGAATCCTTGCGTGCGCTGCAACGCCGCGATGAAGTTCGGCGCGCTGCCCGACCTCGCGCGCGAAGCGGGCGTGGACTTCGACGCCTTCGCGACCGGCCACTACGCGCGCGTCGAACGCGGTCCGGACGGCCGGATGCGCCTCCTGCGCGCGGCCGACCGCGCGCGCGACCAGTCCTACTTCCTCTACCGCCTCTCGCAGGCGCAGCTCGCGCGGCAGATCTTCCCGCTCGGCACTCTCGAAAAAACGGAAGTCCGCCGCATCGCGCGCGAACACGGCCTGCTCGCCGTCGCGGACAAGCCCGACAGCCAGGACTTCTACGGCGGCGACCGCGACGAGCTGATCGGCGAACCCGACCGCCCCGGCGACATCGTGGACGAGGCGGGTCGCGTCCTCGGTCGCCACGACGGCTTCTGGAAGTACACGGTCGGCCAGCGCCGCGGCCTCGCGCTCGCGAACCCCGCCGGCACGGCCGCGAGCGAGCCGCTCTACGTCGTCCGGGTCGACCCGTGCGCGAACCGCGTCGTCGTCGGCCCCAAGCCCGCCACCGTGTCGCGCGCGTTCCGCGTCGCGGACTGCAACTGGGTGTCCGTCCCCGCCCCCGCGCCGGGCGTGGAGCTCCCCTGCGCCGTCAAGATCCGCTCCGTCGGCGACCCCGCCCCCGGCGCGACCCTGCTCGCGGAGCCGGACGGCTCGCTCCGCGTGTCCGTCCCCGCCGGCCTGTCCGGCGTCGCCCCCGGCCAGAGCGCCGTCTTCTACGACGGCGACGCCGTCCTCGGCGGCGGGTTCATAATTCGGGATTAGCAGGTGGTCTGCGTTGCGCGTTCCGCGCAGCGCAGACCACCTGCGGCGTCCAATCGCGCGAGGTAGAACCTCGAATCAATAGATTGTAAATTCAATAAATTGACTTCAAAAATCACACACGGTGCAATTGAAACGGAGAAGCCTGTCCCCGGTAATCCTCCGGCGGTCCGCGCTCGCCCGCTACGGCGGGCGAGCACAGACCGCGGCATGAACGAGGGCGGACGGCGCATGGCACCATCCGCCCTCGTTCATGCGAAGTCTCCCCGAGCTAGCGGAGAATCATCATCGACGCGCGGACGGAGCGCGGGGGCGCGGGAACGTCGACCTCGACGACCGTCGCGAAGGTCGTGCCCGCGGCGTCGCGGACCGTCACTTCCGCGTAGTTGGTGCGCGGAACGGTCCGGTCCTTCTTCGGATCCGCCGGGTCAACGCCGAGGAAGGTTCCCGGCCGCGGTTTCTTGACCGTGCAGCTCTGCACGAGCCCGACGTCCTTCGCCGCCGGACCCCAACCCGGCAGCCACCGCGGCGTCGAGAAACCGGAGCCCTCGATGACGACCGAGCCCACGCCGACGCCGCCCGTGTCTTTGGTATAACGCCATGCGATCTTGCGGACGTCGGACCCCTCCGGAATGGAATATGTCCGGTCGATGCCGGCGTCGGTCTGTCCGATGTCAGTGGCCGTCAAGGTTGCGAGAACCGTTTCCGTGTTGTCCGCTCCGATGCCGACAACCGCCAGCTCCGAGGTCGACCCGGCAATGGAATGCCCCGCGGCATGGAACGAAACGGACGAGATCGGACCTCCCAGGTCGTAGGTCTCCATCCAATCCCCCGTAGCGTCGAACGAAACGGGAGCGGCCGCGTCCTTGTAGCCGCTGGCCATGTTGTGGTACGACCAGCCAACGGGCTTGATCTTCGGCCAGTTGGCGAACGTCTCCCCCATCCGCGTCACCGTGGCGGACGGGTTCGGGCAGTCGGTCCAGACGCGCACGCCGTAGCCCGCGGCGCGGTACTGCGAGTTCCACGAAAGGCCGAAGGCGTTCCAGGCGATAGGGTCGACCGTCACGGCGGCCGGCTGGAGAAGCGGCACTGACAGAACCTTGAAAGAGAGGTTTGTCGCGTAAGTTCCGTCCATGAGGAAGGAGACCGTGAACGTCTTGTTGGTGTCCGCGTCGTCGGGAATCCAGGAGAGGACGTTGTTCTCGAACGTCGGGCCGACGATCGGCACGGGAGACGCGGGCGCAATGCCCGTGAACGCCACGGCGGCGTCCGTGCCGTTGTCGCGGACGGCGGAGACCGCCGCGACGTTCGCGATGCCGGCGTAGAGGTTGCCGTTCCCGACGGAGTTGGTCCATCCGTCGAAGGAGAGCGTCGGGTGCAGGACCGAGCGGGCGGTGTGGACGACGACGTTCGTCCAGTCCGAAAAGTTGTAGAGGGACGTGTCGCCTTGGGCGCGGACGCGGATTTCCCAGTCCGTGTCGTCCGGGAGATCCGCGAACGCGGCGGTCGTCGAAGCCGCGGACGGGACAGTCGTCCAGTCGACGTCGCCAGCCGTGCGGATCTGCACGCCATATCCGGTCGCGTTTCCGACCGCGTTCCACGCGACCGAGAACGAGTTCGTCGACAACGACCCGGCGACGACGGCCAGCCCGGTCGGCACGGCGAGATCGTCCAGCTGGGTCGAGACCGATTGAACGACCTTCACGGAGTCGATGCTCATGCGCCCGTCCCCGGACGCGCGGGCGAACGTGATCTTGAACGTTCCTGCCGCCGCGAAAGAGAATGGCCCGATCGGGTAGTCGGAAAGAGACATCAGGGTATCGCTGGACATCGCGGACAAGACGACGTTCGACGAGAACAGAACGGCGGACGTGGCCGTATCGGTCGCCGTGATCCCGAGTGTGCCGGTTTTCCCGGAATAGGCGGCCGCATCGAGCGTCAGCGTCACGGTCGCCGGCGCCGCGTTCGCGGTTTCGATGGCGGGCGTCGTGGCGGACCCGTAGTCGGACGCCTTGCCCAGCCGCATCGCGGAGCGGGCCTTGTAGCACGTGTTTCCCGTCCATCCCGGTTGGCGGGTGTCCGTCGTCGGAAACGTCACGGGACCGTTTGCATAGGACCAGGCGTAGGTGTAGTTCGGGAAATCCTCCCAGAACAGCGTCCGCTCCTCCGTCGCGCCGCGCACCGCGAAGGCGACGTTGGTCGTGTAGGTTCCGCCCGTGTTCTGCACCGAGAACGCGGCGGTGTAGTTCCCCGCCGCGTCCGCGCCGGGCGTCCAGGAAAAGACTCCGTTTGCGAATGTCGGTTGCGCGCCCGTCGCGGCGGGCGTCAAGCCGCCATAGGAGACGGTCTGCGGCGTGTCGTCCGCCAACGCCGCGGAAACGCCGAACGAGAACGCCGCTCCGACGCGGGGCGCCGGTGAAGGCTCTCCGACCGTCCAGACGGGCTCCCAAGGGTCCTCCTGTTCTTCGTAGGTTTCCGTCACGCAGACTTCGCCGACAAGCACGCGCTTGTCGCCACCGCCCGTCGTGAGGGACAGCTTGAACGGGACCGTCGTCGTGAAGTCGAACGTGAAATCGAACTGATTTGCCGACGCCATGTCGGAGAGGTCCGTTGCCGTGGAGACATCCGCGGCCACGAGGTTTGTCGTCCACGTAGCAAGTATGGAGTCGTTTTCGTTCAAAGCAGACAGGGAAAGAATGCCTTCTTTTCCCTGATAACCCGCCGCCTGGACATAGATCGACAACGCCGTTTCCGTGTCCGCAACGCGGAGCGGAATCAAGCCGGAGACAATGGAGCCCGTCGCATTCCCGGACCCAAGTTTGGCGCCGCCGAGCGCGCCGAACACGCTACCTGATTTCGTCCAGGTCTTGTCGTAGCGGAAGGTTGACGAACCGGACCACTGTCCGGTCGCCGTCGAGAAGGATTCCTCGAACAGGTTGGTCGTCACCGTCGCCGCGGGGGCGGCGGAGGCGGCCGCGAGAAGGAGCGCGGCGAAAAGGGAGGAAGAGGCACGCATGACGGGACTCCTACTTCACGGAAATCACGGCGGGGTACGACGCGGCGGGGACGGGAACGGAAATGGTCTTCGATTCCGTGCGGCCCGAAAGGCCCGTCGCCGTCACTTCGACGTAGTAGGTTTCACCAACGACGGGATTCGCGAAGGTGACGGACGTTGTGTTTACGTCCGTGGGACTGGGACCGTAACCCGTCAGGTAGACGGGCTCTTTCCCGACGCCCGTTCCGGTGACGGAGAAAGTGCCGAAGGCGAAAGCACCGGCTGATTTGACGGCTCGGAAGAACAGTCTCGTGAATCCCGCTTCCGCCAGAGAATCTCCGTTTTCAAATTCTTCGATGGAATAATCTCCGGTATCGATTTCCCCATTTGTCAGGGTTTTGATTTCAACCCAATCGGCTTGATTCGTCGAGCCGGTAGACCCGTAAACCTTGAACGTTCCCGTCACGGCCGAAACCTTGCGAAGGTGAAACGAAACCTTCGAAACGGGACCGCCGAATTCGGGTGTTCCGATCCATTGGTCGACTTGCGAAGAGCCGCTGGCCCTGAAATCGACAGGAGCATCGGACCAAGTATAGTGATTTCGGCCATTTTCAAAAATCCATCCTTCCGGAACGGTTCCGTTCGCCGCATAACTGGCGAAGTTCTGGCTTGCGATGTTGACCGGCTTGTTCGTCCACGCAAGAACCGAGAAGGCGGCGGCGTTCTGCGCGGACCACGAAACCGTGAGGGCCGATGCCGAGACGGTATACATGAGGTCCGGTTCGGAAACAGGAGGCGCCGTCAACGTCTTAACGCCGAGAAGGGTCGCCGCTTCCGAATCGTCGGTTCCCGTGCCGTCCCCTTTCGCTACGACGCTCACGTCGTAGGTCGCACCTTCCGCAAGACCCGTCATGGTCGCCGTCGTTCCGCTCACCGTCACGCCCGAGTTGCCCTCCGCGGGTGAGAGCGTCACGGTATATCCATTGGTGGCGTAGGTAACGGGATACCACGACAACGTGAAGCCGAAGTAGTTGGTGGAAGGAGCCAAGAGGTTTGTCGGAGTTGCCAATTTCGGAATACCAGAGGAATATGTTTCCGTTACAACAATTTGATCAATGCAAACGCGTCCGTCCACGGATGTAGCGAAACGGAGTTGGAACGGGTCGGGAAGAGAAGAAACGTCGGAGATAGTCCATGTTTTCTTGAGAACATCGTTGGTTGACAAAATGTATGACGTGTTCGAAGCCGGTTCCGACGAAGTCACCGTATATCCGGACGAAACCAAATCGGTCCCTTCAACGGAAACAGTTAGAGTTCCTTTATTGACCGCGTTGGCGTTCTGAGCTGCAATGTAGAACGAAACATCGAGGACAGTGGTAGTTCCTTTTCCAGAAAGGGAGATGGGCGGAGAAACAATGTAGCCGTAGGAAGAGGCTTGCCCGAGGCGCATGCCCGACTTTCCCTTGATAACCAAAGAACCCGTCCAGCCGTTTGAATCGGCATTGAATGTTGCAGGGGCCGATGTTCCGATTTTCGCTCCATCGGCTGTGGACGTCCAAACATAGTTGAAATCACTAAATCCTTCCTCGAAGACTTGCGCCGTTCCCGCCCCTGCGGGCGCGCAGAGGGAGAAGGAAAGAATCGCGGCGGAGAGGAAGGAAAAACGGGCTTTCATGGCGGGTGGTCGGGAGGGGGTTGAAAGGAGGCTTGGAGCAAAGGGGGAAAAGCAAGGGAAAGAATAGCAAATTTCCGGGCGGAAGGCCAGCGAAACTTTTTGTCCCCAGCGAAACGGGGTCGGCGAGCGCGATGCGCCACGCCGACCCCGCG
>JAFPUX010000048.1 GCA_017413145.1 Kiritimatiellia bacterium
CGCGCCCCCGCGCGGCGCACGTCGGCCCACCGCGTCGAGCCGCCGTCGCGGTGGCTGTTGCTGGCGTTGTTCCTCGCCGCGTTCCCGCTCATCCCGGCGTGCACCGGCGCGCTGGAGGCGTTGCGCCTCGGCGAAACGCTCTTCGGCGCCGGTCCTTTCCGCGCGCTGGGGCTTTCCGGCCCGCTCGCGTGCTTCCTCGGTTGCGGCTGCGCGTTCGGGCTCGCGTATTTCCTCGTCCGGATCCCGCCGCCGGTCTACATCGCCGTCCACGAGGCGACGCACGCGCTTTTCGGGCTGCTCTTCGGCGCGCGCGTTTCGCGGTTGCGGATCGAAGACGAGCACGGTTCGGTCGACGTCTCGCGCAGCAACGCCGTCATCCTGCTCGCGCCGTACTTCTTCCCGCTGCCGGTCGCGGCCGTCCTGCTCGCCTTCGGGCTCGGCTGCGCGTTCCTGCCGCTGCGCGGGACCGCCGTCGGCGCGGTCTTCGCGGGGCTGGCGGGCCTCGCGTGGGGCTTCCACCTGTGCTTCACGCTCAACGCGCTGCTGCAGCGGCAGACCGACTTGGACGCCTACGGTTTCTTCTTCTCGTGCGTCCTGCTCTTCTTCCTGAACGCGGTGCTGCTCTACCTCACGCTGCTCGCGTTCGGGACGGCGGGCCTCTCCGAGGGACTGCGCCTGCTTACCGACTCCCTCGGCCGCGCGTACGAGTGGCTCTGGGACCGGTTCTTCGCCCTTTTCGCGGGCGGGGCCTGAGGCGGCCGGCCGCGCTATTTCGCGAGGCCGACCTGCTGCGCGACGAGAGCCTCGCCGCAGTAGCGCTTGCGCAGGACGGGCTTCTCGATCTTGCCCGTCGGGTTGCGCGGCACCGGCGCGAAGATGACCTTGCGCGGGCGCTTGTAGCGCGGCAGCGCCTTGCAGAACTCGTTCACGCCGTCCTCGTCGAGCGTCGCGTCCGGCTTGACCTCGACCACGGCCGCGGCGATTTCGCCGAGGCGCGGGTCGGGCAGGCCGATCACCGCCACGTCCTTGATCGCGGGGTGCGCGCGCAGGAAGTCCTCGATCTGCACCGGGTAGAGGTTCTCGCCGCCGGTGATGATGACGTCCTTCTTGCGGTCCACGAGGTAGATGAAGCCCTCGGGGTCCTGCATAGCCATGTCGCCGGTGTAGAGCCAGCCCTCGGAATCGAGCACCTCGGCCGTCGCCTTCGGGTCCTTGTAGTATTCCTTCATGACGCCGGGGCCGCGCACGGCGAGCTCGCCGACGTCGCCCTTCGCGACGACCGCGCGCTCGGGCGCGGGGCCGACGATCTTCGTCTCCCACCCGTGGCCCGGGACGCCGATCGCGCCGACGTGCGCGATGTTCTCGACGCCGAGGTGCACGCAGCCGGGGCCGGTCGATTCGGACAGGCCGTAGTTCGTGTCGTACTGGTGCTTCGGGAAGACCTTCTTCCAGCGCTGGATGAGCGAGGGCGGGACGGGCTGCGCGCCGATGTGCATGAGGCGCCAGCGCGAGAGGTCGAACTCCTTCAGGTCGACGTCGCCGCGGTCGATCGCATCGAGGATGTCCTGCGCCCACGGGACGAGGAGCCACACGATGGAGCACTTTTCCTCGGACGCCGCGCGCAGGATCCACTCGGGCTTCACGCCGCGCAGCAGGACGGCCCGGGCGCCGACGAGGAAGCTTCCGAACCAGTGCATCTTCGCGCCGGTGTGGTAGAGCGGCGGGATGCAGAGGAAGACGTCGTCGTGCGTCTGGCCGTGGTGCGCCTGTTCCACCTCGCAGCTCTGCGCGAGCGCGCGGTGGCGCAGGACGATTGCCTTCGGGAAGCCGGTCGTGCCGGAGGAGTAGTAGATCGCCGCGTCGTCGTCCAGTTCGAGCGGGACCGACGGACGGCGAGAGGAGCAGTAGGAGACGAGGTCCCGGTAGCTCTCGGCGAACGTCGGGCAGTCGCCGCCGACGTAGAGCAGCGCCTTCACCTTCGGGAGCTGGTCGGAGATCTGCTCGACGCGCCCCGTGAACTCCGGCCCGAACACGAGCACCGACGCGTCCGCGAGGTCGACGCAGTACTTGATCTCGTCCGCGGCGTAGCGGAAGTTGAGCGGGACCGCGAGCGCGCCCGTGCGCAGCGCCCCGAAGTAGATCGGGAGCCACTCGAGGCAGTTCATGAGGAGGATCGCGACCTTGTCGCCCTTCTTCACGCCGCGCGAGAGCAGGAGGTTGGCGAAGCGGTTCGCCTTCTCCTCGAACTGCGACCACGTGATCTCGGAGCGGAAGGCGTCGAGCGGGCCGGCTTCGACGAGGGAGTACTCCTTCCACGTCGTGTGGCGGGCTTCGAGTTCCTGGGGGTTGATTTCGACGAGCGCGGTCTCGTTCGGGTAGAGCCGGGCGTTGTCGGCGAGGATTTCGGGGATCGGTTTCATGGGTTCTTGACGGAAGCGGCGTAGGCGCGGAGTTCGTCCGGCGTCGCGACGGCGGTGCCGAGCTTGCCGACGACGACGCCGGCGGCGGTGTTGGCGAAGCGGGCGGCGTCCGCGAGCGGGAAGCC
>JAFPUX010000372.1 GCA_017413145.1 Kiritimatiellia bacterium
GAGCGCGAGCACGGCGACCGCGAAGACCGAGCGGCGGACGAGGAAGCCGACGAAGACGTTGGAGAACTTGCGCGAGCCGTCCACCAGCGCGTTGAACGGCGCGAAGACCTTGAGCGGCTTCTCGCGCGGCGGGCGCAGCACAAGGGCGCAGAGCGCGGGCGAGAGGGTCATGGCGACGAATGTCGAGAGGCAGAGCGAGACGCACATCGTCACGGCGAACTGCACGTAGATCGTGCCGACCATGCCGCCGTAGAAGGCGAGCGGGACGTAGCACGCGACGGTGACGAGCGTCGTGGCGATGATCGCGCCGGTGATCTGCTCCATGCACTTGATGGCGGCCTGGCGCGCGGTGAGCTTCTCGCGCTGCATGAGCGACTGGCAGTTCTCGACGACGACGATCGCGTCGTCGACGAGCGACCCGATCACGAGCACGAGGCCGAAGAGCGTGAGCGTGTTGAGCGAGAAGCCGAGCGCGTAGACGAACGGGAACGCGCCGAGGAGCGAGACGGGGATCGCCACCGAGGGGACGATCGTCGCGCGCCAGTCCTGCAGGAAGAGGTAGGTGATGAGGATGACGAGGAAGAGCGTGAGGACGAGCGTCATCGCCGTCTCCTTGAGCGACACGACGATGGACTCCGTGGGGTCGTAGACGAGGTTGAACTCGACGCCCTCCGGGAGGCGTTCCTTCCACTTCGCCATCTCGGCGCGGACGCGCCCCACGGCGGCGACGGCGTTGGCGCCGGTGTCGCGGTAGATCATGAGGCCGACGGCGTTGCGGCCGTTGAACTCGCCGATGAAGCCCGTCTGCTGCGCGCCCAGCTCGGCGCGGCCGACGTCGCGGATCCGGAGTGCGTTGCCGTTTTCGTCCGTGCGGATCACGATGTTCTCGAACTGCTCGGGCGTCTGCAGGCGTCCGGTCGTGTTGATGCGGTACTGGACGAAGGGGTTGGCGCGCTCGCCGCCGACGGAGCCGGCCGTGGCCTGGATGTTCTGCGAGGCGACGGCGGCGTTGATCTCGGAGACGGAGACGCCGAGGCCGTCCATCCGGACCGGGTCGAGCCAGATGCGCATCGCGTAGGTGTCGCCCATCGCGGTGACGGAGCCGACGCCGTCCACGCGGGCGAGGGCGTCGGCGACGTTCTTGGAGACGTAGTTGTTGAGCTCCATCGTCGACATGTGCGAGCCGTCCGTGAGGAACGCGTACATGCAGAGGATGTCGGTGGCCTGCTTGTCGACGCGGACGCCCTGACGCGTAACCTCCTCCGGCAGCGAGGGCTCGGCGCGCTTGACGGCGTTCTGGACGTTGACCATCGCGATGTCGGCGTCCGTGCCGGCCTTGAAGTAGACCTGCGCGAAGAAGTTGCCGTTGTCCTCGCAGTTGCAGGAGTAGTAGAGCATGTCGTCGACGCCGTTGAGCTGGGCCTCGATGGCGGTGCCGACGGTGTCCTTGATCGTCTGGGAGGTTGCACCGGGGTAGTTGCACATCACGCGGATCTGCGGCGGCGCGATGTCGGGGTACTCCTCGACGGGGAGCTTGGTGATGCAGATCGCGCCGGCGAGCATCAGGACGAGCGAGCAGACGAACGCGAGGCGCGGACGGTCGATGAAGATCTTGGAGAACATTTGGCGTTTCCGTTGGTTGGGTTGTTGAAAGGGTTGAAAAGGTTGAAGGGGTCAGGGCGTGGCGGGGTCTGCGGGCGGGACTGGCTCCGCGCTTTCCGCGCGAGCTTCCGGAGCGGAGAGCAGACGAGCCACGTCGGGGGCGAGGTCTTCGGGGATTTCCGGCAGGGCGCGGAGTTCCTCGAGGGCGTGGGCGCACTCCGCGGGGCGGGTGCCGTCCCGCGCGACGGAAATCGCCTGGCGGACGAACTCGGGGTCGACGCCCGTCTCCGGCTCGAACGACATCCGGCCGGCGTCGTCGAAGCCGTGGCGCTTCTGCCAGCGGAAGCGCTCGGGATGGATGATCGACAGAGAATAGTCACGCCCGAACCGCGCCCACTTCCAGTAGAAGTCCTCCTTCTCGAAGTAGAGGAGGTTCGCCGAGGGCTCGATACCGGGGCAGGCCTCGACGGCGTCCCACCCGAACCCCTCGACTGCTTCGCCGAAGAAGCTCCCCGGCCAGAACGACAGGACGCGCACGGCCCCCGTCTCCCCGAACGCCCCGCTGCTCGCCTCGTCGTAGGAGATCGGCGCGGGGTGCTCCGCCGCGAATTTCTCCGAGAGGACGACGGCGCACAGGGCGCAGCGAACC
>JAFPUX010000373.1 GCA_017413145.1 Kiritimatiellia bacterium
CGGCGCTTCTCCTCGCCGTCCGGTGCGTCGGGAACGCGCAGCGCGCGGCCCGCGAGGCGGCCGCGGCCGCCGCAACGCCCGACGCGGAAAGCCCGCGCCTCGTCGCGCTCTCGCCGGGGCTCACCGAGACGCTCTGCATGCTCGGCCTCGGCGGACATCTCGTCGGCCGCACCCCGTGGTGCGACGAGCCGCCCTCCGTGACGAACCTGCCCTGCGTCTTCACGTCCGCCGGCGCGGTCGACCTGGCCGCGCTCAAGGCCGTGCGTCCCGATTTCGTCCTCCTGCCCTCGCCCCTCGCGGAGTCGCCGCTGCACGGGGCGCTCGAAAAGGCGCGCGTCAGCCACCTCGCCGTCAAGACCGACCCGCTCGACGACATGCTGCAGGGCGTCTACGAACTTGCGGCGCGCTTCGACGCGGTCCCGATGGCGGACGCCTGGCTCGAACACGTCTCCGAGGTGTTCGGGCGCGAACGGGAGCGCGTGGCCGTCGCGGCGAGCGCCGCCGGGCGCACGCCGCGCGTGCTCTTCGTGATGGGCGACGCACCGGACGCCCCCGGCCGCGTCCGCGTCGCGGGCCGCCAATCGTACCAAAGCGGCGTGATCGAGGCGATCGGCGCGGAGAACGCCTGCACCAACGAGGCCGTCTCGGCGATCGTTCCGCGTGCGGCCGTCGCCGCGATGCGTCCGGACGTGGTCGTGGAGGTCCGCCCGAAGGCGGCGGACCGCCCCGCCGCGTTCTACGCGGCGCTGCGCGCGTGGGCCGCCGAGCCCTTCCCCGCCCTGATCTCGGGCGACTGGCACGTGACCTTCGGGCCCGGCCCCCTCCGGCCCGGCCCGCAGATCGACCGCCTTGCGGAGGCGTTCGGCGCGCACGTCCGCGCGTGGGCGGAGCACGCCGCCGTCCCGCCGCCGGACTTTGCGCCGCGCTAGAGCGTCCGCGCGTAGTCCGCGAGGAAGCCCGCGTAGGCGTCGATCGAGGAGAGCGACGCCCATTCGCGCTCTTCGTGGCAGGCGCCGCCTTCGATGCCGATGATGGCCACGGGCGCCGCGCCGGGCCCGGCGAAGTGCCGCGCGTCCGTCGCGCCCTGCATGCGCTTCATCGGGATCTCGCGATTGAACGCCGCCGCCATCGCGGCGCGCAGCGCGGCGACGGCCGGCGCGTTTTCGTCGCAGAAGACGGGCTCGCACGCCGCGCGCAGTTCGACCCCGAGGCCGGACGTCTCGCGCAGGAACGCCTCGATGCGCGGCTCGTCTCCGGGATGCACGTAGCGGACGTTGACGGACATCTCCGCCTCGTCGGGAATCTGGTTGTGCACGGAGCCGCCGCGCACGACCGTCGCGGCGATCGAATCGCCCCAGTGCCATTCGTCTTCCGGGATCGCCGGCCACGCGGCGCGGACGCGCGCCCAGCCGTCGAGGAGCTTGTCGATCGGGTTGTCGAAGCGCCAGGGCTCGGACGAATGTCCGCCCCGGCCCTTCGCGACGAGACGGAACGAGGCGATGCCCTTCTGCGCGTAGGTGATCGACCACGCCCCGCCGTCGAGAACGGCCGTGAGGACCGTCGCGCGGTGGCGGGCCGCCGCCACGGCGCTCGTCTCGCCTCCTTCCTCCTCGTCGGTCGAGAAAACGGCGCCGACGCTCGCGCCGCTGCCGGAGAGCGCGGCGAGCGCCGACGCGGCCGCGAACGCGTTGCCCTTGCAGTCCTGCGTGCCGCGGCCGAGGATCCTGTCGCCGTCGATGCGCGGCTCGAAGAGCGCCGCCGGCGCGGGCACGACGTCGAGGTGCGCGTTGAGGAGCAGCTTCGGCGCGCGTTCGCCCTCCACGACGGAGGCGTAGAGGATCTCGCGCCCGTCCGGCATCGTTTCGGTCTCGCAGAAGACGCCGCGCGCGCACAGCCAGTCGCGCATCGCGCCCACGGCGCGGTTCACCTGCGGCACGTCGTCCGTCACGGACGGAATCCGCAGCAAGTCGAGGAAAAAGGAACGGTCGGTTTTCATGGAGTCGTTTCGTTGGTTGGAGGGAGCCCTTCCGCCCGGAAGCGGAAGGAAACGTGGGGCGTCGGCAGGAGGTGCAGCTGCGCCTTGCCCAGCGCGCGGAGCGTGGCGGCGGCGGGCCCGGCCCACGGGAGCAGGTCGGCGGCTTCGACCGGCAGGTCGGCGCCGAAGCGCCGCACGAGGTTCGCGACGCCCGAAGCGCGGAGCAGGATTTCGTCGACGCGGTCGAAATCGACGCGCGCCGCGAGCGCGGCGTCCGGCGCGCCGACGGGCGGCCGGCCGCGGATCCACTGGGCGACGGCCCCCTCGAACGATTCCTCCCGGGCCTTCCGCATCGCGCGCCACGCGCCGTAGGAGCTGCCCAGCGCGACGCGGCGCGGCCCG
>JAFPUX010000374.1 GCA_017413145.1 Kiritimatiellia bacterium
CGAGACCGCGAGGCCGACCGAGTCCGGCGCCTCGCCCGCCTTGATGATGCCGAAGTTCAGGTCGAAGCCGTCCGTGTCCATCGGGATGCGGCTGTCGCTGCCGTTGTACTGCTTCGACTTCTCGAACGGCACCATGACCTGGATCAGCTGCTTCGTCTCGCCCGAATACGGGATCGCCCACGACTCGATCGACTGCGTGACGTAGGGCGGCGACCACGAGTCGCCCGCCGTCCAGCCCGTGTGGTAGCCGTGGCGCGTGGCGTTGCCGAAGTTGAAGACCGTGACCGAGCGCGGCGCCTCGTCCGGGTAGTCCACGACGAGCACGTAGGGCTCGTTCGGGACGATCCCCTTCCCTTCGCCGACGCGCCACGAGACGTAGCAGCACGTGTCGGACTTGTGCGCCATCGTGCGCGTCGGGACACCGAGGATTTCCTCGACCTTGGACCAGCCGGAGGGATATTCGCGGAAGTGGTGGTCCGGGTCGTCCTCGAGCGACAGCGAGCAGTCGATTTCGTCCACGAGCGTGAGCGCGCCGTAGTCCTCGAGGCCGGGGACGATCTTGTCGTTCGACGAACCCGCGGCGCGCTTCGTCTTGAACGAAACGGCGTCCGTCGTGACGGACTTGCCCTTGTTGTTCGCGGCGACGGCACGCGCGTAGTAGGTCGTGAAGGGCTCGAGCCCCGTCACGGCGAGATTGCGCGAGTCCTCGCCCGTGACGCGATACGTCGACGTCCAGGCCGAGGTCGCGAAGCCGGCGTCCGCGGAAACCGACACGGTCACGTCGACGTAGGAGGCGCTCGCGCCGATCCGGGAGACGGACACCGTCGCGACGGCATTCGAGATCTGCACGGACCCGACGGCCAGTTCCGCGGCGGGATCGGGCTTCTCGTGCCAGATTTCCGCCGCGCCGGCGGTCAGGAAGGACGCGTCGTTCTGCGTCGCGTAGTCGGCGGCGATCCAGTCGGCGGAAAGCTCCGTCGTCAGGAGGCGGCACTCGTCAAGGACGCCTTTGTAGTATTGATTCCACTGATTGCTGCCGAAGACGACGGGGCAGGACTTGGTGAGATCGTTGAAGCCGCCTTTGTCATCGGCCTGGGTTTTGGCCAGGACCCCGTCGACATAGACCTTGGCCGATTGGCTCGGAACGAACGTGAGAACGATGTGGTACCATGTATTTGCGGCAAGCGGTTGATTGACTTCATTGAAGTCCTTTTTCCCCGGAGTCGTAAACCACGTGGTGCCGCCTTTCACCTTGAATGTCGCCAGGGCCTCCTTGCCGAAAAGGGCGCGTTCTTCGTTTACAACGGCCGGACAAGCCCATGTCTCGAAGGAGATGGCCGAAGAGAAGGCCGAGTTGAGCGCATTGGTGGTTTCGATCCTGGCATTCGAGGGGAAGCTCGTGCCGGATCCAAGCTTGGCGTCGACGATTGTGACCGATCCGTTGGCCGTGCCGTCCAGATGGTTCGCGCCCGAGTCCTTGGCGTTCGCCTCGTTCATGTGCCAAACGCCGTAATAGCCCGCGAAGGGATTGTCGCCGCAGACGGTCTTTCCGCTCGTCTCCGAGCCCCAGCACATCACGAACTCCGTGCCGTTCTGCATCGACGGGAGCTTCACCCAGATCAGCGATTCGCCCGAGGGGTCCCACGTGTCGATCTCGAACGGGAGTCCGTTGCCGGACATGTCGACGAACGCGATGTCCGCGCCCGTGGACTTCGACTTGAGGTCATCGTAGGAGAACCCGGACGGCGAGCCGTTCTGGATCCGCACGAGGACCGGGAAGCCCGAGAGCGCCGACCCGTTGTAGCCGGCGACGGTAAATTTCGCGCCGGCGTCGAACGACCCGACCGACGGCTGCGGCAGCGCGGCGATCGCGGGAAGGGAGAGCAGGCAGAGAAGGCAGAGAATTCGTTTCATGGGGAGCGTTTCCGAAACCGGCCCGCCCCGACGTCGCCGGAGCCGGGGGACGGTTGTTGGATGGAACGTCTGCGATTATACCCCTTTGCGTCCCGGCGCGCAAGCGCGAAACGCCCGCGCGGATCAAGCGGATCAAAGCGGCGGCGGGGTTTCGTTCGGGGATACGCAGACGGAGAAGCTCGTCGGCCCCGGGCCGTTTTCCAGGCGCACGAGGACGGTGTTGGCGCCCTTGTGCAGGTGGATGCGGCGGAAGCCTTCGTCGATCGTCCACACCTTGCGGTTGTTGCCGCTCGCCCAGACTTTCATGCCGTTCACCCACACGTCGGAACGGTCGTCCGATCCGGCGGCGAGCCACACGTCGCACTCGCGGTCGACGCGCAGGATCGTGTAGCCGTACCAGATGGCGAACTCGCGCCGGTCCGGCGGGATGACTTCGGAGCGGTGGCGGTTGAAGCGCTCGGGCGGGAAGTTCGACCGCGCCTGCGTGAACTGCCACCGCACGAGCCCGCCCTGCCCCTCGTAGGCGGCGTCGAGGTCGATCACCGATTCGGGCGGGAACTTGCGCGTGATGTTCACGCGGTCCGGGTTCGGGAACGGCCCGATGATCCACCAGCTGTTCAGGTACATCCAGCCGGCGGGCTGCCCGCGCGAGGCGGGGTCGAGCGAAAGCGTGTTGCCGGCCACGAGGTCCGGTCCCGTCCCGGCTTCCTGCCGCGACGCCGGCTGCCCGGTGTAGGCGCCGGCGCGGCCGGCCATGCGGCGGTAGTCCTCGTCCTTGGTCCCGGCGCCCAACTGCGCGAGGCCGCCCATCTGGACGCCGCGCAGGTCCTTCGCCCGCGCGCTCCGGTCCTCGGCGGCCGCGCGCTCGATCTGCATCGAGAGGCCCGCGAGCGCGTGGAACTGCCCGGTGCGGTCGTCGGTTTCGCCGTGGCCCGCGAGGTCGCCGCGCTTGAGCCATTTGAGGCCCTGCGCGATGCGCTTGGTCCGGTCCCGGTAGTTGCTGGAGTCGCCGGCGCCGGAAAGGCGGAACGCCTCCTCCAGCATCGCCATCGAGGCGTCGACCATGTTCTCGGTCTCTCGAACGGCGTTGTAGCGCGCCTCCTTCTGCTTCGCGAACGTCTCGGGGTCGCTCGCGCGGCCGTCGAGCAGCTCCTTGTCGATGTCGGCGCGGACGGGCTTCGCGACGTCGGTGAGCCGCTCGGCCTCCTCCAGCGGCAGGTGCTGTTCGAGCGCGGTCGTGGCGGCGACGACCTCGCGGTAGGTCTCGGTGACGGCCTCCTCGATGTCGCGCGCCAGCTCGTAGGCTTCGGAAATGGAGAGGTCGGACGTGTTGCGCGTCGCCAGCTCGCTCGCCTCGAGCGTCTCGGGGACGTGGCTCTTCGGCACGGCCACGTCGCTCTCGATCGCGGCGTCGAGCTTCGCCATCGCGTCGAGCACCTTCTGCTGCGCGTCGCGGGCGCGGGCCTGGCGCGCCTTCTGCGCGTTGGCGTCGAGCGACTGCGCGGCGCGGCGCGCTTCGTCCATGCGCTTCTGCGCGTCCGCGGCGATGCGCTCCTGCTCCTGGGCACGGTCGGCGGCGCCCCTGGCGCGGTTGTTCGCGTCGTTCGCGCGGTTCTCGGCGGCGCGGCGCTCGCTCTCGGCGCGGTCGCGCTCGGAGCGCGCCTGGTCGGCGCGCTTCTGCGCGTCGTTGCGCTCGCGCTCGGCGGAGCTCGACTTCTCCTGCGCGGCCTTCGCCGCCTGCTCGGCCTTCTGCGCCTTCTCGTTCTGCTCGGCGGCGGCGCGGTTCTGCTCGTCGCGGCGGCCGGCGGCCTGCTGCGCGTCGTTCTGCGCGCGTTCCTTGCGCTCGCGGGCCTGGTTCTCCTCGCGCTCGGCCTGCGCCTTGCGTTGATCGGCCTGCTGGCGTTCGCGCTCGGCCTGGCCCTTGCGGTCCTGCGCCTGCTTCTCGTCGCGCTGCGCCTGCTCCTTGGCGCCTTTCGCGGCTTGCTCGGCCTTGGAGTCGCCGCGGTTCTTGGCCTCCTGCTGCTCGCGGCCCTTCTGCTCGGCCCGTTCGTGCGCCTGCTGGCGCTCCTGGTCGGCCTTGTCGGCTTTCGCCTGCGCGGCGGCGCGCTCGGACTCGGCCTTTTGGCCGCGCTCCTTGGCGGCGTTCTCCTCGCGCTGCGCCTGCTGCTCGCGGGACTTTGCCTGGTTCTCCTCGTTCTGCGCCTGGCGGGCTCGGTTTTCGGCGTCGTGCTTGCGGGATTCGGCCTGGCGCTTCTCGTTCTCGGCGGACGCCTTCTCGTTCTGGGCCTCGCGCCGCCGGTCCTCGGCCTGGCTGCGTTGCTTCTCGGCCTCCGAGCGGCGGTTTTCGGCCTCGGTGCTCTTCTGGGCCGCCTGGTTCTTCTCGGCCTCGGCCTTGTCCTTCTTCGCCTGGTTCTCGGCCTGGTTTTTGCGCTCTTCTTCGGCCTTCTTTTCGGCCTCGGCCTTGTCCTTGGCGGCCTTCTGGAAGTCGGCGAGCTTCTCGGTCGGCTCGAGGATGTTCTTGGCCTCCGTGGACTGGGTCTTGGCGGCGGCGATCTGCGCGTCGCGCAGCTCCTCCGCGGCCTTGGCGACCTTCTCGTAGCCGGCGAAGGCGGCGGCGGTCTGGACACGGTCGAGGGCGTTCTGGGCGTTGGCCTGCGCGGCGGCGACGTCCATGTAGTCCTGCCAGTAGAGCTCGTGGGCGGTTTCCTCGATCTTCTGCGCGGACTGCGCGAGGTCCTGCTTCTCGGCCTCGGCGAGCTTGTCGACGTTCTTCTGCGCCTCGTCTTGCTCCTTGAGGGCCTCTTTCTGGCGCTCGCGCGCCTCCTCGACGGCTTTCTTGAGCTCGTCCTTCGCGTCGGCGGCGAGGTCTTCCACCACGTCGTCGAAGTCCTGGTGGAGCTGGTCGCGGACGACCTCCATGTCGTTGAGGACGGTCTGGAGAGTCGTGAGGTCGCGCTGCAGCTCGCGGGAGCGGGCCTCGGCGAGCTTTTCGTCGAGGTTCTCGAGCTTTTCCTGCGGCAGCGTCTCGACGGGCGGCGCGGCGGGCTCGCGCTCGGGGAAGACGAGCTTGCGGACGGGCGTGAGGAGGATCAGCGCCGCGAAGAGCGCGACGTGGAGGACCACGGACGCGGCGTCCCAGCCGAAGTTGTGGCGGCGGACCTCGATCATGGCTCGCGGATGTCGTCGGCCGTGTGGATGCCGGCCACTTCGAGGCCCGTCATGGCGCAGGCGTCGATCGCCTGGACGACGGCGCGGAACGGCGCGTGCACGTCGCCGTCGAGGACGACGCGGCAGCCGGGGCGCGCGGCCTTGGCGGCGCGGAGGGCGTCCAGCAGGCCGCCGGCGCCGACGGGGCGGGCGTTCACGTAGAGGCTCCCGCGCGCGGTGACGCCGACGGAGATGACGTCGGGCGTGGCCTTGTAGGTCTTGACGACCTGCGCGTCGGGGAGCTTCACGTCGAGGCGCTTCTCGACCTTCTTGAGCTGGGACGAGACGAGGAAGAAGATGAGGAGCAGGAACACGCAGTCGATGAGCGGCGTGAGCTGCACTTCGACCGACGGCTCCTCTTCGTGTTTGATCGCCATGGCGGAGATCCTCCCCGGACTAGCGCTTCGGCGCGAACGCGCGGCTCACGATCGTGGCGATCTCTTCTTCCAGGATCACCGAGTAGAGCGAAAGGCGGTTGCGCAGGATGCCGTGGACGAACAGCGCGGGCATCGCGACCGCGAGGCCGGCGACGGTCGTCACGAGCGCCTTGCCGATCGAGTCGGCGAGAACCGACGCATCGCCCATCTCGCCGAGCGCGGCGACGGTTCCGAACGCCTCGAGCAGGCCGAGCACGGTGCCGAAGAGGCCGAGCAGCGGCGCGAGCGTGGCGACGGTGGCGAGCATGGCGGACTTGCGGCCTTCGAGGCGCAGCTCGCGGCCGGCCTTGTCCTCGGCGAAGATCTTGGCGGCCTGGAAATCCTCCTCGTCGCGGTGTTCGAGCATCGTTTCCACGACGCGCGCGAGCACGCTGCGGTTCTTCGCGCAGAGTTCCTCGACTTTGCCGAACGCGCCCTCGCGCCAGGCGCGGACGACGTCCCCGCCGAAACCCGCCGGGACGATGCGCGAGCGGCGCAGGTTCCAGAAACGCTCCAGCGCGCAGCCGAGGCCGAGCACGGAGAGCAGGCCGATGAACCACATCGTCTTGCCGCCTTGCTTGAGGTAGAGCGTCCACTGGTCGAGGACCGATTCGGGCGTCTCGCCGACCTCGACGGGTTCCGCGGCGGTTTCGGCGGGCGCCTCGGCCGCGACGGGGCCGGTTCCGTCCGATTCCGGCGCGGGGTCTTGCGCGAAGCAGGGAAGCGCGGCCAGCGCCGCGGCGGCGAAGAAGGTCGGGAGGAGCTTCGTTTTCATGGGGAGGGGTGTCCAGATGAGAGGTTAAAGGTTCGAGGTGAGAGGTGGAAAAGGGGGCAATTGACGGCGAGCAAGGGGCGTGCCAGCGCGCGACGGGGCGGATTGCGGCGGTTTTTCCTTCCGTTCCGCCTACGGTCGTATGCAGGCGGCCTTCCCGGGTGCGTTCCGGACGACGCGGAACGGGAAGGCATTCTACCCCATCCGCGCGCGGAAGTCACGAAGAAACGCGCGCGCGGTCCAAAAAACGCTTTCCATTTCGCCGCGGATGCGGTATTCTTCCCCGCCGTCGCGGCGCGTGGCGCGCGGACCGGAACGGTCCGGGCGGCGCGGCGCCGGGACGAGGAAACTCCCCATGACACTCGCAGAAATATCCGGATTGCAGGCCGAGGCGCTCGCCGAAATCGCGGCGGCGGCCTCTCCCGACGCCGTCGAAGCGCTCCGCGTGAAGTACCTCGGCGCGAAAAACGGCCTCCTGCCCGCGTTGATGAAGGGCCTGCGCGACGTGCCGCCGTCCGACAAACCCGCGTTCGGCCAGGCGCTCAACGCGCTGCGGACCGCGGTGTCCGACGCGCTCGCCGCGCGCAAGGACGCGGTCGCGGCCGAAGCCGCGCCGCACGGGACGTTCGACTTCTCGCTGCCCGGCAACTGGCGTCCGACCGGCTCGATCCACCCCGTCTCCGAGGTGATCGAGGAGACGACCCGCATCTTCGCGCAGCTCGGGTTCACCGTCGCGGACGGTCCGGACATCGAGACGGAGTTCAACAACTTCGACGCGCTCAACACCGCGAAGCACCATCCGTCGCGCGACGCGCGCGACACGTTCTGGCTCGACCCGGAGCGCCTCCTGCGCACGCAGACCTCGTCCGTGCAGATCCGCGAGATGCTCGCGCACAAGCCGCCGGTCCGCATCGTCTGCCCCGGCCGCTGCTACCGCCGAGACACGACGGACGCGACGCACGCCGCGAACTTCCACCAGATCGAGGGCCTCTACGTGGACGTCGTCCCGGTGTCGCTCGCCGACCTCAAGTCGACGCTCGCGCACTTCGCCCGCGAGATGATGGGCCCGTCGGTGCAGGTGCGCTTCCGCCCGCACTTCTTCCCGTTCACGGAGCCGAGCGTCGAAGTCGACTTCTCCTGCCACGTCTGCAAGGGCAAGGGCTGCGCCGTCTGCAAGCAGAGCGGCTGGATCGAAGTGGCCGGCGCCGGCATCGTCGACACCCGCGTCTACAAGCGCGTGGGCTACGACGAGGAGTGCTACGGCTACGCGTTCGGCATGGGCGTCGAGCGCATCGCCATGATCAAGCACGGCGTCACGGACCTGCGGCTGCTCTACGCCAACGACCTGCGCTACCTCCGGGAGTTCCTGTAGACCATGCCGCACGAAACCGTCCGCACCGAAACGACGCCCGACGGAAAAACCGTGATCGTCCGCCGCCGGCGCTCCTCGCACCACCGCCACCGCCGCCACCGCCACCACGGCGGCGACGGCGAAGCCGTGCAGCGCCGCCGCCAGGACCTGCGGTTCCTCGCGTTCGCGCTTCCGCTCGGCCTGCTCGCGATCGGGTTCCTGCTCTGGATGTTCACGGTTCCGCGCCCCGGTTCGGACGCCGTTTCCGACGAGGACCTGCTCTCCCTTTCCTGGTGGATGATGGGCGTCGGCGGCGCGCTGCTCGCCGTGGCCCTGATCGTCGAATGGATCCGCCGCGGCGTCGAGTCGGTCCGCAACGGGGACGACGAGACCGTCTCCTTCTCGGACGGCGACGGGGACTAGGCCGTGTCCGCCTTTCCCGCTCCCGCCCGCATCGGCTTCGACGCGTCCTGCGGCGAAGGCGGCGCGTTGCTGGCCCTCGCGGTCCGCGGTCTTTCCGCGCCCGTCGCGCTTCCGCTCGCCAAGGCGCCGCCGGAAACGCTCGCGGCGCTCCGCGCCGGCGGCCGTTGCACGGCCGCGCTCCCC
>JAFPUX010000375.1 GCA_017413145.1 Kiritimatiellia bacterium
CCACGCCGGATCGGCGCCGGAGAGGACCTTGAGGCGGCAGGTGACCGTGGGGTCCTGGACGTCCTTGTAGTTGGAGGACGCCTCGGAGTTGGAGAGCGGGGTGTTGAGCGCCCACGAATACGGGACGATGCGGCGGGAGCGGTAGACGCGCCCCTGGTCGAAGATCCGCTTGAAGACCCACCAGACCGTCTCCATGAAGGTGGGCTCCATCGTCTTGTAGTCGTTGTCGAAGTCGACCCAGCGGCCCATGCGCGTCACGGTGGAGCGCCATTCGGAGACGTAGCGCAGGACCATCGAGCGGCACTGCTCGTTGAACTTGTCGACGCCGAGCTCGCGGATGCCGGCGGCGCCGTCGATGCCGAGGGCCTTCTGGGCGAGGGCCTCGATGGGGAGGCCGTGCGTGTCCCAGCCGAAGCGGCGCTCGACGTGCTTTCCGCGCATCGTCTGGTAGCGCGGGATGATGTCCTTGATCGTGCCGGCGAGGAGATGCCCGTAGTGCGGCAGGCCCGTGGCGAAGGGAGGGCCGTCGAAGAAGACGAACTGCTCCCCGCCCTCGGTCTGCGCGAGGGACTTCTTGAACGTGTCGTTTTCCTGCCAGAAGGAGAGGACGCCCTTCTCCAGGACGTCGAAATCGACCTTGCTCGAAACGGGCTTGAACATGGCTCGGTACGGGTTGTTTTGCGTGTGACGGCGCGCGAGTCTACCACACTTGGCGCGTCCGCGCAAACGCACGCGTCCGCGTCCGCTTGCGGATCGGAGCGGCGTTTTGTAGAATGCCCGCCATGCACATCGCCGCCGCCTTCGCCGCCGTTTTCGCCGCGTTCGCCGTTTCCGCCGCCCCCGCGCCGTCCCCGGACGCGCCGCTCCCCGAAGGCGCGCCGCGCGACCCGTGGTCGCTTGACGGCGCCGCCGTCGAGCGCTCCGCCGAGCGGACGCGCTGGTGCCTGAACGGCCTCTGGGGCTTCCGCCCGCCCCTCGCGGACGACGCCACGAACGCCGTCCCCGCCGGCGCCTGGGGCTGGGGCAAGATCCCCTCGGCCTGGGGCGCGGGCGAATCGTGGACGAACCTCGTCCCGAAATGGACGCGGAAGACGCAGGACGTCTTTTTCGCCCGCGAAATCGAAAAGAACCCCGCGCTCGTGCTCCCGGAACCGCGTGCGTGGTACCGCCGCACGTTCGTCATGCCGCCCGAAACGGCCGGCAAGAAGGTCGTCCTCGTTTTCACGATGCTCAACACCGGCGCGACGGTCTACGTCGACGGCCGCCGCGCCGCGGAGGTCGGCTTCCCCGGCGGCGAAGCCGACATCACCGCGCTGGTCAGGCCCGGCGAAGAGCAGACGCTCGCGCTCGACGTCACGGCCTACCCCCTCTCGAAGGAGACGACGAGCTTCAACGCCCCGGACCGGTCCGAAACCCGGAAGGCCTCGGTCAAGCTCCAGGGCGTCACGGGCGACCTCTGGCTCGAAGCGCGCCCGGCGGGGGCGCACGTCGACGCGGCGACGGTCGAGTGCGACGTCGCGCGCCGCAAGGCGACGTTCGTCGCCGACCTCGCCGACGCGCCCGCGGACGCGACCTACCGCCTCGTCGCCACCGTGCGCCCGGCGGGCGTCGGCGGAGGCGGCCGGGCACCGGCCGGCCGCACCTTCGAAAGCGGCGAGCTCGTCCCCGACGCCGACGGCCGGATCGCCTTCACCGCCGCCTGGAAGGACGCGAAGGTCTGGGACCTCGATTCGCCCGACCTCTACGAGTGCTCTCTCGAGCTCTTCGGCGCGGATGGCGCCCGGCTCGACGCTCCGATTCCCTTCACGTTCGGCTTCCGCGACGTGAAGATCGCCGGCCGAGACCTGCTCCTCAACGGCGTCCCGATCCACCTCCGCGCGTGCAACGTCCGCGCCATCGGCGGATTCGCGAACGTCGCCTGCGCCGAATCGGCGCGCGAAGTCGTCGGGCGCCTCCGCGCCGACGGCTTCAACTTCGCCATCATGGACAACTACAATTTCCAGCCCGGCAACGTCGGTTACATGGACGCCCTCCTCGACGAGTGCGACCGGGCCGGTTTCCCGATTTCGTTCTCGCTGCCGCACGTCCGGGACTTCGGCGAAGAGCCGCACAACCGCGTCAAGATGGAAGATCCGGAAAACCGGGCCAACTACCGCGCCCTCGCGACGTGGTGCATCCGCCGCGCGCGCAACCACCCCTGCGTGGTCGCCTGGGCGATGAACCACAACATGGGCGGCTACGCCGGCGACATGGACCCGCAACGCATCGACGGCCGCTACACGATCCGGCGCCTCGAAAACGACGGTCCCTCCTGGTGGGCGTTCCGCGCCCGCGCCAACTGCCACGTCGCCTGGGAGATCGCCAAGTCGATCGACGCCACGCGCCCGGTCTACCACCACGAATCCGGCAACCTCGACGAATTCCACACGACGAACATCTACCTGGACTGGGCGCCCGTTCAGGAGCGCAGCGACTGGCTGCAGCACTGGGGCGAGACCGGCGAAAAGCCCCTCTTCTTCGTCGAATGGGGCATGCCGCACATCGCGTCGTGGTCGAGCCACCGCGGACCCTCCTTCATCCACTCGACGACCAACCTCCAGAGCATGTGGGTCAGCGAATTCGCCGCCGCCTTCCGCGGCGACGCCGCCTACGAGGGCGACTCCGAAGGCACCGTCAAGGCGCTCCGCCAGGAGGAGGGACTCTGGGCGAAGGGCCTGCCCTTCCGCTTTTGGCAGATCCACCCCGTGCTCGACTACCACGAAGGCAACTACCGCGGCGTCGTGAACAAGTACATGGGCGACAACTGGCGCAGCCACCGCGCGTGGGGCATCACCGCGATGGTCCCGTGGGACCAGGGCAAGTTCCGCAAAGGCGGCGACTCGAAGACGCGCGAAAACCCCGCGCGCTGGGAGAACCTCAAGAAGCCCGGCATCGTCCCCGACCGCTTCTTCGCCGACAACTGGCTCTCCGGCACCGGCGACCGCGAGTCCTACAACCGCACGTCGATCGGCGAAACGCTCGCGCGCTGGAACGGCGACGACTGCGCGTTCATCGGCGGCGACGGCGTCTTCACCGACAAGGCGCACCACTTCCGTCCCGGCGACAAGGTCCGCAAGACGCTCGTGGTCCTCAACGACCGCCGCGCCGAACAGACCGTGAAGTGGGAATGCACGCTCCGCGAAACCGGCAAGACGCTCCGCGGCGAAGTCCGCGTCGCGCCCGGCACGCGCCGCGACGTGCCCGTTTCCTTCCGGCTTCCCAAGGGCGAACCCCGCCGCTGCACGATCACCGCGACCTTCGCCTTCGAGGGCGGCGTCGTGCAGACCGACGAGTTCGCGCTCGAAACCTACGCCCCCGCGCCGCGCGCCAAAGTCGACGGCCTCGCGCTTTACGACCCGAAGGGCCTCACGGCCAAGGAATTCAAGCGCCTCGGCATCCGCTTCGAAAAAGCCGCGGAGCTCGGCGGCGATTCCGCCGGCGACGCCCCGCTGGTCGTCGGCCGCGAGTGCCTCTCGAGCAACCTGCTGTACGACGTCCTCGTCCCCTACGCGCAGGCCGGCGGCCGCGTCCTCGTCTTCGAACAGACCCAGGAAACGCTCGATTCGCTCGGCTTCCGCGCCCAGACCTACGGCCTGCGCGACGTCTTCCCGCGCAACCGCGAAGCGCGCGAAGACCTCGGCCTCGACGCCGACGCCCTCCGCGACTGGAACGGCGAATCGACCATTGCTCCGCCTTACCTGCCCGACATCCCCGAAGTCGAGGTGAGCTACCTGACCGGCACTTGGGCCGGCTTCGAGAACCGGCGGGTCTGGCGCTGCCGCAACCGCGGCTGCGTCGCCACCGCGATTCCGGAAAAGCCCACGCTCGGCGACTGGATGCCGCTCGCGGACGGCGGCTTCGACCTGCAATACGCGCCGCTTCTCGAATGGCGCCTCGGTCCCGGCGGCATCACCTTCTGCCAGCTCGACGTGACCGCGCGGACCGAGCGCGATCCCGTCGCGGACGATCTCGTGAACAAGCTGGTCGCGCGGCTTGGCGCAGGAAGTGAAGGTGCGCGGCCGCCGGCCGCGCACGTCTTCCGCTCCGGCGCCGAGCGGCCCGCCGACCTCTCCGACCGCGTGGCCGCCGGCGAAAACGCGCTCTGCCTCGGTTTCACCGCGGAGGAGGTCGCCGCGTGGTCGCCCGTCCCGCTCGCGATGGTCCGCACCAACGGCTGCTACGCCGCGCGCATCGAAGAGCTCCCGCCCGCGCTCGACGGCCTTTGCAACGCCGACTGGCAGTGGCACGGCGCGATGGACTTCGACGCCTTCGAGGGCCGCCCCGCCGACGGCAACGCGGCGCTGCGCGTCGTGCCGCACGGCAAGGGCTCGTTCGTCTTCTGGCAGGTGCCGCCGGACGCGATCGACGACGTCGCGCGCCCCTACCTGCGCACCAGCAAGCGCCGCGCGCAGTTCATGCTCTCGCGCCTGCAGGGCAACCTCGGGATCGATGCCGGCGCCCCGGACCGCGTCGCCTACGCCGACGTCCCCGAAGCGAACGACGATCCCTACCGCTACTACCGCTGGTAGGTCCGGCCCGTTTCGCGCGTCGCGCGCGCTTGCGACGCGCCGGCGTTTCCGCTAGACTCGGCGGCATGACCGAGTTTTTTCTCGCCAGTCGCGGAAAAAACGGAGCGGTGGTTCCTTTACTGTTAAATGGGAGAATTCAGCATGGATGAAAACCAGGATCGGTACGCCGGCGATGCGGCGTGGGAAGATTGGTTCCGCATTTGCTCCGTGGCGGGGTGCGGGGCCGGCGAGGCGGCGCGCCTCCGCGCGCAGATCGTCCCCGCGATGATGCGACGGCTCGCGGCCTGCGGCGTTTCGCCGGAGGAGACGCAGGGCGAGGACCCCGTCGCGTTCTTCGACGCTTTCTTCCGCCTCAAGGGCTCGCGCGAGGGCGCCAAGCCGCTCAAGCTCTGGTTCGCCCACCGCATCCGCGCCGAGGGCCTCGCGATGCGCGACTTCGTCTGCGGCACGCTCTTCGGCGCCGCGTCCGGCCGCGTGCACGACATCGTCGTGGACTGGATCGCCGCCCTCAAGGGCTGGAAGCCCCGCACGCTGCGCGGCGAGGACGGCCGCCGCCGCCTCGTCTGGGAGGGCGCGCCCGCGGACGAAGCCGCCGCCGCGCTCCAGGCGGGCGACGCCGCGCCCGACGCGGCGGACCTCCTCGACGCGGAACCGCTCCGCCGCCAGATCGAAAACGCCCTCTCCCGCACCGCCGCGAAACTCGGCGCGGAAAAATCCGCGGTCGCGCTCCTTTTGTATGCGACGGCCCAGGACGTGCCGCTGACGGATGCGGCGGTCCTCGAAGGGCTGAAAACCGGAAAAACGCGGGCCTACGCGCTGCGGGACAAAGCCATGAAACGGATGAAAGCGGAACTGTCGGACCTGGAGGGGACCCCGAGCCCCCTCGCTGTCCGGCTGCTGCTCGAAGTCTGCGAGGCGGCCGTCCCCGCCGCGACGCGCGCCCGCTGGGAGAACAAGCAATGAAACCCTCCATGTTCGAGCAGGAATGGAACCTCTACCGCGACGGCGGCGCGCGCCGCCCCTTCGAGGCCGACCGCCGCCCCGCGGAGGGCGGCGCGTTCGACGCCCCCGTCCGCGCCGGCCAGATCCGGCTCTTCGCGGACATGAAGCGACCCTTCGCCGCCCTCGTCGCCGAGGACCGCGGCGCGCCGGGCTGGCTCCTCGTCCCCGTCTCGCCCTTCACCGTCCCCGCCTCGCCGCGCGAACGGCTCGCCGGCGAGCGCGTCTTCCAGCTCTGGAACGCCTGCACCGCCTCGCGCCGCTTCGTCGAGCGCAGCTGGACCGTCGACGCGCTCGGCGAAGCCGACCTCGCCGACCTCCTCGTCGCCGCCAAGCGCGCCGCGCCCGGACGCCTCTCGCGGACCGACGGCGGGAGCGCCGTCGCGCAATACGAGCGCGAGTTCCTCGTGGCGGGCGGCAGCTTCGTCCCGCTTTTCCGCCGCGAACCCGCGCGGCCGCTCTTCGCGCGTCCCGCCTTCCGCGCGGCCGCCGCGCTCGCGGTCTGCTGCGGACTCGCGGTGTTCATCGCGACGCGGGACGCGGACGGGCGTCGCGACAACGCCGTTGTTGCGAAGCCTGGGGCGGCGGAGCGCTCCGCGGCTGACGTTCCGGAGGTGCTCGAACCGGAAGCGATGGATGCGCTGACGCGCGCGCTCGGCGGTCCGGCCGTCGAAGACGCGGACGACGGGGAAGAGGATTTCGAGGCGTGCGAGGCCGCGGTCGACGAGGAGGACGAGGACGAGTCCGACATCGAATGGAGCGCCGAGGAGGCGGCCGAGGCCGTGGCCGCCGCCGGGGATGGGGCGGACGGGGAGTCGTTGGCGGATGCCAAGGTCGAGGTCGTCACGGAATCGTTTGCACCGCAGCCCATGGAAGTCACGGCCTTGACGATTGCCACGTCGCCGGTCAAGATGAAGGGCGCGATGGTGCCCGCGGCGGCCTGCGCGCCCGCCGAGCCTGCGGTTCGACGGGCTCCCTTGCCCCCCGGCGTGACGTATCACTCTGCGCCACCCCGGAAGGGCCAGCGCGACTTGGGGCTCGTCGTCTACGGCGACGATTACTCCGCCGGCGACCGTTTGGTCCTCGGCCGCGCCCCGATGGCCGTGCCCGCGGCGGAGCGCTACGCGGAGTTTTCGGAGAACGAGTTCCTCGACCCGAAGGCGACGCCGCTCTCGACGTTCTCGCTCGACGTTGACACCACGAGCTACGCGCTGATGCGGCGCGAACTGACGGACGGCAAGCGCCTGCCGCCGCGCACGTCCGTGCGGCTCGAGGAGTTCGTGAACTACTTCCGCTACGACTACCCGCAGCCGGTGGACGGCAAGCCGCTCGCCGTCTCGTGCGAGGCCGCGCCGTGCCCGTGGAATCCGGCGCACAGGCTCGCCCGCGTCGCGCTCCAGGCCCGGAAGCTCGACAAGGGGAACATCCCGCCGTGCAACCTCGTGTTCCTCGTCGACGTCTCCGGCTCGATGTCGTGGCACGGCGGCATCGACATGGCGAAGAAGGGCCTCTCGATGCTCGTCGGCGAGCTGCGCGACGAGGACCGCGTCGCGATCGTCACCTACGCGAACGGCACCGACGTGCGCCTGCCCTCCACGCCCGGCGGCGACAAGGCGCGCATCCTCGCCACGATCGACTCGCTCATGGCCGGCGGCGGCACCGCGGGCGGCGCGGGCATCCAGCTCGCCTACGAGGAGGCGAAGAAGAACTTCGACAAGGCGCGCAACAACCGCGTGGTCCTCGTCACCGACGGCGACTTCAACATCGGGATCTCCAGCCCGAAGGAGCTCGAGGACTTCATCGCCGAGAAGCGCGCGAGCGGCGTCTTCCTCACCGTCGTCGGCGTCGGCGAAGGCAACTACCAGGACGCGACGA
>JAFPUX010000376.1 GCA_017413145.1 Kiritimatiellia bacterium
CCATGCGCGAGGGCGTCGCGGATGCGCGCGGCGGCGGCGTCGCGCGCGTCCTCCATGTCGCTCTCCGTCTGCGCGGCCTTGACGCGGAGGCGGAGCGCCTGGAGGACGAGGGAAACGACGGATGCGAGGAAGGAAAGCATGGCGATTACTGCGCCGCGGCGGCGTCGGCGCCGACTTCGGCGGCGGCCTGTTCGGCGGCGGCGATGATGGCGTCGGCCTTCTTGTGGATTTCCTCGGCGTCCGCCTTGGCGTCCTTCGTCGCGGCGACGAGGGCTTTGAGGGCGCTGGCGATGGCGACGATCTTGTTCAGGAGCGCGAGAAGCGCGCTCTTCGTGGCGTCGGGGTTCTTCTTGGCGAAACCAAGCAAGGTTTTGATTTTTTTGAGGAGTTTCATGGTGGCGGGGTGGGTTGGGGTGGCTAGTGGGCGAGGAGTTCTTCGGCGACGATGGCGCGGACGAGGGCGCGGAGGGTCTGGCGTCCGATGTAGATGCCGTCGGCGCCCGAGGCGGGGTTGAGGCAGATGGTGCCGGGGCCGCGGGAGCCGTAGAAGACCGTTTCGTCGCCGTTCCAGACGAAGGAAAGGTCGTTGGTGCAGACGGCGCCGCAGCCGAGTGCGATGCCGGAGAGGAGCGGCTCGGCACCCCGCCCCGCAACGGCGCATTCGGTGCCGACGACGAGCGCGGCGGCGGCGTTGGTGACGCTGCTCATGCCGTCGGAGATGATGCAGGCGGCGTACACGTCCCCGAGGTCGCGGGCGCCGCCGACGAGGAGCCCGCTTGCCGCGCCGACGCGGAGCATGTCGTTCGTGCCGCGGATGCGGCCTTCGGCGTAGGGCACGGGGAGGAGTGCGGCGCCGAGTTCGTCGAGGACGCGGCGCGCGATTTCGCCTTTGCTTCCGGCGTCGGCCTTCGCGGCGAGGAGTTTGTCCACGGTGGCGGCGCTGTACACGTCGCGGCGGTGCGGGGAGCCGGGGTAGATGGGGAACGATGCCGCAATGTCGGCGTTTTCGTTGGTGTGGACGGCGAGGATGAATTCCGGGTCGGTGTCCTGAACGGCGTTGTAGCCGGACATTCGAATGTAGGCAAATCCATTCGTAGAACCGGTGGAGCCGTACATGAGGCCCTTTTCGCTTTCGGCCTGGATCATGCGGCGGACGGCGTTGGTGTCGAGTCCGTCGGTGGCGAGTCGGCCGTTTCGGACGATGGTCGTGTCCCGGAATTTGAGCGTGCCCGGTTCGTCGTTGAGGCCGGGGCCGATCTGCACGGCGTCGTTCGTCACGGCCTTGGCGCTGTAGCCGATGGCGATGGCCTGGGGCGCGGCGGCGTAGGCGTTGCCGCCGGTAAGGTCGGTTTCGTCGTCGTGGCGCACGCCGGAGCCGATGGCGATGGAGTTGACGGCGGCGGCGCGGGACTGGTTGCCAAGGGCAATGGCCTGCTGCTTGGCGGGGTTCGCGAGGTCGCGCGCGTCGGCCCCCGCGCCGATGGCGACGGAGACGGAGCGGATGGTCGTGGAGAGGCCGGTCGTGTCCACCGCCGCGCGGGCGCCTTCGCCGAGCGCGACCGGGCCGTTGTGCGCGTCGCCGTGCGCGTCGATGTCGGTCTGTCCGGGCGCGAGCGCGACGGGCCGCGCGGAGAGGTTCGTGGTGGCGGCGAGGACGAGCGCTTCGCTGCCGCGAAGCGCACGGGACAAAACCGCGTTCGTGGCGGCGTCCACGTCGGCGGCGCTGTAGAGCGTGTTCGTCTCGTCGAAGAGCCCGAAGGGCGTCTCGGCAAGGGCGGACGCGGCGGCGAGGAGCAGGAGCAGGCTTTTGTTCGTCCATGCGCTCATTTCGTTGAGTCTCCGTGCGTGAGGTCGAGGCGCATTCCCGCGCCGATCAGGTACTCCACCGTGTTGGTCGGGACGCGCCCGACGAGCGGCGTCACGTCGCGGTGCATCTGCGCCAGGTACAGCGCGGCGATCTGGAGGTCAGTGAGGCCCGCCGTCTCCGCGATGTTGGTCCGGGTGTCGGCGATGGCGGCGCGGAGGGCCGCGACGATGGCGGCGTCCACGGCGTTCGTGGCGCTGGGCCGGAGGAGGGCCGCCGGAGCGGAGACCGTCGCGCCCGCCGGGGCGGAGTCGAGGAGCGCCGCGACCTGCGCCGGGTCGAGCGCCCGGGCGAGGCGCTGCGGGGGCGGGGTGTAGTCCGCGAGAGCGGCGGCGGCGAAGACGAGGAGAATCAGCTGTTTCATCGCAGGATGATCGGGAAGTCGGAGTGGAAGCGCCGCCACTCGCGCCGCGGGATGACGGGGCCGCGCTCGTCGAGGTCGAACTCGTGGAGGTACCAGTGCACACGGGCCGGCACGTTGGTCGGCGTGGGGTCGGGGCCTGGTCCCGGGCCTGGGCCCGGTCCGGGGCCGGGCTTGTCCTCGAGATCGACATACGCATGGAGCGAGGCGACGACGCAAATGGCGAGGATCGCAATCGTGCGGCGCGTCGGCCGGATGCGCGGACGCCGCCCGTACACCGCCGCGACGAACAGCGGAAATACGACAAACGGCGCGAGGGCCAGCAGGGCGACGAGGACGGTCATTGCACGAGCTGCGCCGGGATGCAGTAGGCATGCCCGTCGCTTTGAATGGTGATTTTGGAGTCGTACACGACGGGCGACTGGTCGTCGGCCTCCGTCTTGACGCCGCCTTGGAGATATGCCGGGACCGTGGCGTGGAAGTACTCGGACAACTCGCGCGTCGTGGTGGCCTTGAAGAAGAACGAGGACTGGTCGGCGGGGAAACTTGCGGTCGCGGTGCCGGCGTCGGCGTCCGCCACCCAGACGGGCGAACTCATTTCGGTCCACGGTCCGGCGAGGGTCGCCGCCCCCCATACGGCGGGGTAGTCGCCGCCCGCGTATGGGTAGGTGATCGAGACGACGCCATTCTGGACGCGGAATCCGGAGGCGTTCGCGCCGACCGTCACGGTGCCGCCCGCGACAAGACCGAAATAGTTGGAGATCGAATTTCCGAAAATGCGGAAAGACCCGTTCGTCACGGCGAGGTACGCGACGGCCCCGTCGGAGCAGAGGCAGTGATACCCGCCGGAGGAGGCCCAGAAGAAGCCGCTGCCGATGGCGGTGTACGCGCGGTTTAGGGAGATGGTGTCGTCATCGGGGTTCTCGCGGCCCTGCGCGTCGAAGTCGGCCCAGGCGGCGACGGCGTGAGCGAGCGCTTGCTCGACCCGCCGCATCTGCTCCGTGTTGGCGTCGAGCGCGGCCTTGAGCGCGGCGGAGTCCCAGGCGCGCGACCAGTCGTTTGTCGTGGTGTCGCGCACGTCCACGGCAAGCACGCCGTTGGTGTCGATCGCGACGCGGCCGGTCGAGGAAAGGGCGTAGTAGTTCGTCGTGTACGCCTTTGCATCGTCGAGCGCCGAGGCGGCGGCCGCGAGGGCGCGCGCGGCCGTGTTCGAGGCGGCGTTCGCCCGGACGGATGCGCTGGAGGCGTTGTTGTTGGCGGCGAGGATCAACTGATAATCGTTTTCGACAACGGTGTTGAGTTCGGCGATGTCGCCGGAGAGCGTGTTTGTCGTCGACCAGACGCCGAACACGGGGTCCGTTTCCTCGGCGATGCCGCCGCCGGCGAGGCTGTTCGTCGCGGCCGCGACGAGCGCGCGCGTCTCGGCGGCGGTGTAGAGGGGCGTCGTTTCGTCGATGAGGCCGAAGGGCGTCTCGGCGAGGAGCGGCGCGGCGGCGAGGAAGAGGAGGAGCAGGCTTTTTTTCATGTGGCGGCGGCGTTTTGCCGGAGGATGGCGACGAGCTGGAGGAAGGCGTCTTTGAGGGTGGCGAAGTTGCGGAGGTCCTCGGCGCTCGCGTCGAGCGCGGCGACGCGCGCGGCGAGGGCGGCAAGGGCCGCGGCGGGGTCGGCGTCCCGGCCGGGGTCGCCTTTGTCGCCTTTGTCGCCTTTGCCGCCGGTGGAGCCTTTGACGTAGACGAA
>JAFPUX010000377.1 GCA_017413145.1 Kiritimatiellia bacterium
GCGATCGCCCTCGCGGCCGCCAACCTGCTCGACGCCGGCCCCGTGGCGCACCTGCAGGGGTGGATCCCCGCGGACGGCGCGGACGCGCTCGCCGAAGCGGCCCGCCGCGAAGGCTGGGGCTTCGCGCTGCGCGACCCGGAGGACGACGAAACGCCGCCCGTCCTGTTGCGCACGCCGCGGCTCTTCCGCCCGATCGTCGCGCTCTTCCAGGTGCTCGGCATCCTGCCCGGCTACCGCGAGAACGACGTGAGCGTCGTCTTCTACTCGTTCTTCACGCTGTTCTTCGCGATGCTGATCGGCGACGCCGGCTACGGCGCGCTGCTGCTGCTCGCGGCCTTCCTCGTGCGCCGCTCGCTGAAGCGCCGCGCGGAGCCGCCGCCGGAAATCGCGTCCTCCGCGCTCGCGCTCATGTTCGTGTTCGGCGGCGCCACGACGCTCTGGGGCGTTCTCTCGGGCACGTGGTTCGGCATGCCGGCCGAATGGCTCCCCGCCTTCATGAACAGCGGACTGCCGACCGCGCGCTGGCTCGAAAACCAGAACAACGTCATGTGGCTCTGCTTCACGATCGGCCTGGTGCACCTGCTGATCGCCCGCGGGTGGAACGTCCTGCAGCTCTGCCCGGATTCGCGCGCCCTCTCCGAAATCGGCTGGATGGGCGTGCTCTGGGGGATGTACAACATCGTCTGCTCGATCGTGGTCGAAGGCTTCGCCTATCCGGCGTACGTCACGTGGGTCATGGCCGCCGCCGTGCTCCTGATCCTGTGCTTCACCTACAAGCGCAACGAGCTCAAGGCCAACGTCGTCTCGCTCTGCATGACGCCGCTCAACGTCATTTCGTCCATGGGCGACATCATCTCCTACGTCCGCCTCTTCGCCGTCGGCCTCGCCTCGGTGAAGATCGCCGAGACGTTCGACACGATGGCCGCGGGCCTCTCGCTCCCGCTCTGGGCGAAGATCCCGTGCATGGTCCTGATCCTGCTGCTCGGCCACGCGCTCAACATCGCGATGGGCGGCCTCTCGATCCTCGTCCACGCCGTCCGCCTCAACACGCTGGAATTCTCCAGCGCCAAGGGCGTCACCTGGTCCGGCTTCGAATACGAGCCCTTCCGCACCCGTCCGGCCGGAGCCGGCGCCTCCGCCGCCCCCGCCGCGCGCTGACCGTCGTTTGCACGCGACGCGCCCGGCTTTCAACTTTACCATTTAACCTCCTACCTCTAACCTCGTTATGTCCCTCTCCAACCCAACCCTTTCCCTCAACGTCTTCGAGTTCGAGGCGAAGCCCTCCGCCGAGGAGGCGCTGGAGGCGTTCGCCGGCCAGGCGATCCCGCCGATCGAGACGCTCAACGTCGAGCCCATTTCCGGCTGGTCGACGCCGCGCTTCCTGCTCGACCGCGAGATCACGGACGACACCTGCCGCGCGGACAAGTACCTGCACGTCAACTTCGCCCGCGCCGAGCGCAAGATCCCCAAGTCGCTCCTCACGGCCTACTGCCGCATGGAGGAGCTCGCCGTCATGAAGGAGCGCGGCCTGCAGTCCCTCTCCCGCAAGGAGAAGGCGGCCATCAAGGACGAGATGAAGAAGCGCATGCTCCCGAAGATGCCGCCGCAGCTCGCGGGATCGGACGTCGCGCTCGACCTGCCCGCCCGCCGCCTCTACACGGACGCCACCTCGAAGGGCCGCATCGAGAAGCTCGAGCTGCTGCTCGCGCAGACGCTCCACACCGCGATGGTCCCGCTCGACCCCGCCGGCGCCGCGATCCGCCTGTTCAACGTCCAGGCCGAGGACCTCGCTCCCGTCGTCTTCTCCCCGAAGCCCAACGGCGACTTCGTCGTGAACAACGTCGGCTTCGACTTCCTCACGTGGCTCCTCTTCTGCAACGAGACGAACCGCGTCTCGTTCGACCTCGGCGGCGGCCTGCGCGACGTCCGCGTCGCGCTCGACGGCCCCGTCGGGCTGCGCCTCGAGGCGC
>JAFPUX010000378.1 GCA_017413145.1 Kiritimatiellia bacterium
ACCGTGGCGAAGAGGGAGGTCGCGAAATACCACGCGATCACGGTGCCGCCGATGCGACCGGAGCTCCGGAGCGGCATGCTCGCCGCGCCGAGCACGAGCGAGAAGAAGATGATCGGGTAGACGACCATCTTGAGCATGGAGACGAGCACCGAGCCGAAGGGCGAGGCGATCGCGAGGAGGCGGGCCAGGGTGTCGGGGGCGGCGAGGCGCGAGGCGGCGAGGCCGAGGGCGATGCCGAGGAGGAAGCCGGCGAGGATGCGCCAGACGAGGGGGAATCGGGAGGTCTTGGACATGGCGTGAGGAGGTGCGGTACGCCGCGGAGGATACCGGAATCCCTCCGGAAAGGCAAGCCGCGGGACGATGGAACTAGGCTTATCCCGGAAAAACCGGGATAAACTATCCCGGGTATTTTGAAACGCCGCTTGTGCAGCGGCGTTTTGCGAGGTCGCGGACCGGCGTCGGCGGCCTCGGACTTTCACGGCGCGAAAAAAAAAGAGAGCCTTTCTTCCGGGATTCCGCCAGAATAGGCGGTGCTGAACAACCCCAAAGGAAAGGACTCTCGCGATGGCCGACAACATACTACGAAACGACGTGGAAGTCACGTTCAAAACGTTTCTGGAGGGCGTCTACGCGGGACGGAGCAAGCCCTTTCGCGAGGCGGCGTTCCGGATCGGCTACGGCATCTTCCGCGGGGGATCGACGCTGCTCTCGAGCATCGTGAGGGCCGTCCATCCGGACAACCGCGACCCGGACCGGGACAAGGAGATGCGGGAGCGCTGTTCGGAATGGCTCAGCCGGGACGTGGACGATCCGAAGAAGAGGGGGCCGAGGGACATCGGCTTCGCGCGGCCCGTGAACGCATGGCTGCGCAGGCGCTACCTGGAGCGTGTCGGGCGGGACGCGGGCGTGGCCTTCGACAACTCGGACATCAGCAAGCTGTACGGAGGCGCGGGGATGGAGGGCATGGAGATGGGGCACGACGGCAGCAGCAAGGAGCCGCACATGGGGCACCTGTTTGCGGCGGCGACGCTGGTGCCGGACGGCAACCTGGTGCCCAAGCCCCTGTACGTGGAGCTGCAGCGTGGCAAGCACGCGCCGCTGGAGCTGCTCAAGCGGGCGGTCGCCGAAGTGATGGAGGCGGCGCAGAACCGCCCGATCGGCATCGTGGACCGCGAGGGCGACGCGGCCGAGTTCCTGTGGTGGAACATCGAGAGGGGGCACCGGATGGTGGTGCGCGTGCAGCACATGGACCGGGACGTGGCGGGCACGGGCGAGGGCGTGGCGGAGGCGCTCTCGCGCGAGGCGTGGCGCCCCGTGCGGCTCAGGCGCCTGGACGGGAGCTGGCAGCCGGCGCGCGTGCGGCACCGCGTCGGGCACGTCGCGCGGACGGACAAGCCGAAGAAGGCCGAGCGCAGCGAGTACCGCGCGGTGCTGATGGTGGAGAGCCGCTTCGACGACAGGTCGCTGTACTTCTACATGACGCTGCCGGAGGAGGAGCTTGCGGACGCGGAGAAGCTGCGCGCGCGAGCCGAGCAGGCGGCGCAGCTGTACATGAACCGGTGGCAGATCGAGATCTCGTTCCTGCGGGTCAAGCAGGACTACGGGCTGGAGAAGGCGCGGGTGCGCACATTCGCGCGGCTGGAGAACCTGCTGGCGCTGTGCTACCTGTGCCACGTCTTCACGCACTTCGTGCTGCCGGAGGCGGAGCGCTACGGACGGATCGTGAAGGTGCTCAAGGACAACTTCAGGGAAGTGTGCCTGCGGGCCAACGTGCTGCTGGGGCATGTGCGGACGGTGCTGGACATGAAGACGGTGCGCTACATCACGGGACGGCCGCGCGGGCGGCGACGACGGGACGCGTCGCCTCCGACGTACTTCCAGACGACGCTCCGGCTCGCCTTTTAGCGGTGCCGGCGCGGCCCCGCCGCACCCGGATTCCGCGAATCGCGGCCGTCCCGGCCGCGATTCGCGGAATCCGGG
>JAFPUX010000049.1 GCA_017413145.1 Kiritimatiellia bacterium
CGCCGCGGTGGGCCGACGGGCGCCGCGCGGGGGCGCGGCGCGCCCCCGCGGGCGGTTTCACGCCTTCGGCGCGCATGCCGCGACCGCGTCCGCCCAGAGTTTCATCGTGCGGCGGCCGTACTCCACGTAGGTGTCGTGCATCTTGACCGGGTCGGGCTGGCCGGTCACGGGATCGTGGAAGATCGCCGCGAGGTGCGGCTCGATCGAAATGCCGCCGTCGTAGCCGCGCGCCGCGAGGTCCGCGAAGATCTTCGCGACGTCGCCCGAGCCTTCGCCGGCGTACGTGTAGTTCATCTTGCCGTCCACGATGACGCCGTCCTTCACGTGGACGTAGGCGACGTGGTCGCGCACGGCGCGGTAGAACTCCCAGGAGCTCTGCATCGGCCACGGCTCGGGCTTCGTCCAGTCGGGCAGCATCACGGGGTTGCCGGTGTCGAAGACGAGCTTGAGGCCCGGCACGTTGTCGAGCATGTCGAGCGTGTAGCTCCAGCCGCGGCCGGCGTAGTTCATGCAGTTCTCGTGCAGCGGCTGCAGGCCGGCGTCGAGGAACATCCCGGCGATCGTTTTCAGGCGCTCCCAGCGCTTCTCGCGCATCTGGTCCTCCGGCGGGCGGTCCGGGAGGACCTTCCAGCTCATGATGCGGACCAGCTTCGTCCCGAGGCGCTTCATGCGCGGGATCGCGCGGCGCGTCTGCTCGAGGTCCTTCTCGAAGTCCGCGTCGCTGTCGATCGACTTGCCCCAGTTGGCGATGGCCGAGCCGAAGCAGTTCACGTGCACGCCCGCCTCGTCGAGCGCGGCCGCGGCGCGGTCGAACTCCGCGTCGGACAGGTCGTGGATGTTGGTGCCGTCGATGGCGCGGGACTCGATGTTGGACCATCCGAGCTCCTTGGTGGCGGCAATCTGCCCCGCGAGGCCGCGGGCCGCTTCGTCGGCGAATCCGGTGAAGTACATGGTTGGGTGGTTGGGTGGTGAGGTGGTGGGGTGGTTGGGGGGTTAGGTGGTTGGGTGGTTGGGGGGTTGGGGGGTTGGGGGGCGGGGCGGACGCGCTAGCGCTTCGGGCCGAACTTGTCCCAGAGGCCGAGCAGCAGGATCGCCAGGACGATGGCCGGGACGATCCACGCGCAGTAGAAGCGCATCCACGGGCGGATCTTCGGGCCGCGGCCCGTGTTCGCCTCCGCGACGAAGTTGTCCCAGCCCCAGCCGAAGCGGTGGCAGCAGAAGAGCGCGAAGAGCAGCGAGCCGCCCGGCAGGAGGAGATTCGAGACGATGAAGTCCTCCAGGTCCAGCACGTTCGAGCCGCCGCCCAGCGGGTGGAAGCCCGAGAGGAGGTTGAACCCGAGCGCGCACGGGAGCGAGAGGACGAACACGAGCCCGCAGCAGGCCGCGCAGGCCTTCTGCCGCGTCCAGCCGTGGCGGTCCATCGTCATCGCGAGGATGTTCTCGCAGACGGCTAGGACGGTCGAGAACGCCGCGAACGTCATGAAGACGAAGAAGAGCGTGCCCCAGATCCGGCCGCCCGGCATCGGGTTGAAGACCTTCGGGAGCGTCTTGAAGATGAGGCCCGGGCCCGAGAAGACCGCCTCCGCCTGGCCGGAGGCCCGAAGTTCGGCCAGGGTCGTTCCGCCCGCGAGGAACGCGGAGCAGGCCGGGAAGATGATGAGGCCGGCGACGATCGCGACGAACGTGTCCAGGCACGCGACGGTCGCCGACTCGCCGAGCAGCGTGCGGTCGCGCCCGACGTAGGACCCGAAGATCGCCATCGAGCCGATGCCGAGCGAGAGCGTGAAGAACGCCTGGTTCATCGCCTCCGCGCAGACGCGCACGGGGCCGCCCTTCGCGTTCAGGAACCGGTCGACGTCCGGCTTGAGGTAGAAGGCGAGACCCTTGCCACCGCCCTCGAGGAAGCAGTTGTGGACGGCCATCACGGCCATCATGAAGAGCAACAGGAGCATCATCCCCTTCGTGACGCGCTCCACGCCCCCTTGCAGCCCCATCGAGAGGATGAAGAAGGCGAGCACGACGACGAGCGCCGTCGCGGTACAGAGCGTCACGGGGTCGGCGAGCATCCCGTCGAACGCCGCGTCGACGCCCGCGGGGTCGAGCCCCGAGATCGTGCCCGTTGCGAACTTCTCGAAATAGAGCACCATCCACCCGCACACGATGGTGTAGAACATCATCAGGAGATAGTTGCCGGCGAGGCAGACGGGGCCGTGCCACGACCAGGCCCTCTTCTCCGGCGCAAGCGCGCCGTACATGTGCAGCGGGCTCTTGCGCGACGCACGCCCCAGCGCGAACTCCATCGTGAGCACCGGCAGGCCGAGCAGCGCGAGGAAGACGAGGTAGAACAGCACGAAGATCGCGCCGCCGTTCTTGCCCACGACCCAGGGAAAGCGCCAGACGTTGCCGAGGCCGATCGCGCAGCCGGCCGAGAGGAGGAGGAAGCCGAGCCGGCTCCCGAGCGTTTCGCGTTTCGTTTCGTTCATGGGAAAACAACGCCCGGCGCGCGGAGCGATGCTCCGCGCGC
>JAFPUX010000379.1 GCA_017413145.1 Kiritimatiellia bacterium
GAGCGCGCGGCCGAGGCCGCCGAGCGCAAGGCGGCCGAGGAGGAGGCGGCGGCCGAGAAGGCGGCGGCGGAGAAGGCGCACCGCGCGGCGGTCGTCGCCGCGCTCGCGCAGGGCTACGATGTGGAGGTCGATTTCGAACTGACCGAGGAGGAGGCCGCGCAGCTGCGCGCGGCCGGTTTCGAGGTGCCGGAGGAGGACGCGGAATGATCGACTGGCGGGAGTGCGCGGCGCGCGCCGCGGCGCCGGCCGCGCGGCGGTGCGTGGTGATGGTGCGGCACGCGGAGCGTCCGCCGATCGAGGAGAACGACCCGACGTACGGCGAGAACCTCGGGCTCACGGACGCCGGGCGCGCGATGGCGCTCGGCTGCGGGCGCGACCTGGCCGCGGCGGGGCGTCCGGCGGACTGGGCGTTCCACGCCTCGCGCTACCGCCGCACGATGCTCACCGCCGCGACCGTCGCCGAAGGCGCGGGGCGCGCGGGCGCGCCCGTGTCGCCGAGCGCGGAGGTGAGCCTGCCGGGTCTCTGGGTCCTGGACATGGCCGAGACGTACCGCAGCTACCGGGCGTACGGCACGGCGGAGTTCACCGACATGTTCATGCGCGGCGAGGCGACGGGCGGCTACCGGACGATCCCGGAGAGCACGCGCCTCGCGATGGACTGGATCCGCCGCGCGGACTTCGGCGCGCGTTGCGCGCTGGTCGTCACGCACGACATTTTCGTCGCGCCCTTCCTGCAGGAGCTCGGCGGGGTCGAGTTCCGCAGCACGCACTGGATCGGCTTCCTTCAGGGCGCCGCGCTCTTCGAGCGCGCGGACGGCTCGTGGGACGTCGACTACTGCGTTCCCGACAAGGAGCGTTGGCGGAACCTTTTCCTCCAGTAGCCGCGCCGTGTTCGCCGTCCTCGCCCGTCTCTTCCGCCGCCGCGCCGCGGACGCCGCGCCGCCGCGGCCGTTGCGCGGACCGGCGTATTCGAAGGCGCAGGGCGAATGGGGCGAGCGGAAGGCGGAGCACTATCTCGAGAAAGAACTCGAGCCGGAGGGGAAGCGCCTGAAGACGATCGGCCGGCGCGTGCGCGTCGGCCGCGACGAGATCGACCTCGTGATGGAGCCGGCCGATCCGCGGCGCCGCCCGATGGTCGTCTTCGTCGAGGTGAAGACGCGTACGACGGACGCCTTCGGCGGCGGTCTCGCCGCCATCGACAAACGCAAGCGCCACGCGCTCTGCCGCGCCGCCGCGCGTTACATGCGCAAGCGTCCCGCGTCGCCCTTCCGGATCGACGTCGTGGAGGTGCTGGGCGTCTCCGGCGAGGGCGGGGGCGTCGACCGGATCCTGCACTTCGAGAACGCCGTCCCCCTGGAGCGGCGCTACGCCGTCGAGGGGCTGCGCCGCCGCCGTCCGCGGGTCAGGAAAGCTCCGTGAAGATGCAGCGGGAACCGGGGCGCGGCGGGATGTAGGGGGCGTAGGCCTCGGCCTTGTCGACCCAGAACTGGTTGCCGCGGAAGAGGGCGTCCTCGGTCTTGTTGCGGACGATGCCGTCGCCGGAGTTCTGGCAGGCGTACTTGCGCATCAGCTCCACCTTGCGGTCCCAGACGGACGTGATGTCGACGTACCAGACGGGGTGGAAGTAGAGCGACTGGGAGGTTTCCTCGTAGAAGTAGATCTCGGGGAAGTCCTTCCGGGGGTCGGCGTAGGTCGTCCAGACGGCCTTGAGCGTCGCGGCGGTGCTCATCACGTGGTCCATGTGCGAGTCGAGCGGCCAGTGCATGACGATGGCGCGCGGCTTCAGCTTGCGGAGGAGGGCGGCGGTGCGGGCGACGACCTCGCGGTTGGCGTAGGCGTCGCCGTCGACCTCGCCGAGGAAGTGGGGCGTGGCGCCGAGCTCGGCGCAGACGGACTGCTCCTCGGCGGTGCGGACGCGGGCGGTTTCCTCCTTGTCGTGGCCGGACCAGCCGACCTCGCCGCGGGTGAAATCGAGCACGTGGATGTCGAAGCGGTCCTTGGCGAGGAGCGCGAAGCCGAGGCTTCCGACGAGGTCGTCCGGGTGCCCCCCGGCGATGGCGATGGTTTCTTTCATGAAGCGAATTCTACCAGACCCGCCATTCCTTCGGCAAGCCATGTCATTTTGAGGGGTCTGTCCCCTTAAAAAGTTCTTGCAACGGCGGTGCGGGCGTGGTAGAGTGCGTGTCGTCCGGCGGGATGCGGCCGGGCGAGGGGACGGGACGCGATACGCGGAGTCCCGAGAAGAACGAAGCAAACGCGGAAAGGGCGAAAACATGAGACGGCCGAGGGTCAAGGTCGAAGGGGAGGGGTTCTACCACGTGGTGAGTCGGATCGGCGGGAAGCGGTTCCTCATCGACGAGAAGGAGAAGGCGATCCTGCTCGGGATGATCCGGGGAGCGGCGGAGTTCTCGGGCGTGGAACTCTACACGTTCGCCATCATGTCGAACCACTTTCATCTGCTCGTGCGCGTTCCGCGCAAGCGCGAGGTGTCCGACAAGGAGCTGGAGAAGCGAATGCTCTCGCTTTACGGTCCGGTCAAGTTCAACGCCGTGCTCAAGAAGTGGGCGCGGTGGACGAAGCGCAACCAGGAAGACCGCGTGGAGGACGAGAAGACGCGGATGCGCGCGCGGATGTACGACCTATCCCAGTTCTGCAAGACGTTCAAGGAAGCTTACACGCAGGACTACAACAAGCGCCACGAGAACACCGGCACGATCTGGGAAGGGCGCTTCAAGAGCATCCTTCTCGAAGGTTCGTTCCGCGCGCTGATGACCGTGGCGGGGTACGTCCACCTCAATCCCGTCCGCGCCGCGATGGCCGACGCGCCCGAGGATGCCAAGTGGACCGGCTACGGCGCGGGCTGCCAAGGAGACGCGAAGTCGCGAGCGGGATTGCAGGGACTGGTTGCGCGGGTGTATGGCGCAAAGGCGGAGGAGACGACGTGGAAACGGGCGCAGGAGGTCTGTGCGGATGTCGTCGGCGGACACGTCTCGGTCGCATCCACGCCGGAAGGCGGTGACGATGTCGTGGAAACGGATTCGAAAGGACGGCCCGTCCGGGCCGGATCGCTCAAGGCGCTGCTGGCGATGCGGTCGGCCGGTTTCGTGCATGGCGGCGCGTTGGGAAGCGCGGCGTTCCTGAAGCGCGTGGCGGGGTCGTTCCCGAAACGGAAGCGGAGCAAGTCCGATGCGCTGTTCGACCGGTGCCCGTTCCTGGCGCTTTCGTCCGCGACCGGCGTCCGCGAAACGACGTGTTCGGCATGAAGCGCGTCCTGTTCGTCTGCCACGGCAACATCTGCCGTTCGCCGATGGCCGAGTTCGTATTCAAGGACCTCGTCCGGCGCGCGGGCAGGGAAGGGGACTTCATGGTCGCTTCGGCGGCCACGAGTTCGGAGGAGCTCGGCAATCCGGTCTATCCGCCGGCGCGGCGCGAGCTCGCCGCGCACGGTTTGTCGTGCGAAGGAAAGACCGCCCGCCGGATCGAGCGCGAAGACTACGGCCGATGGGACTTCATCGTCGGAATGGACGAAGAGAACCGCCGGAACCTGTTGCGGCTCTTCGGCGGCGACCCGGAAAACAAGGTGTCGCTGCTCCTCGATTGGACGGACGGTCAGTCCCGCGACGTCGCCGATCCGTGGTACACGCGCGATTTCGCCGCGACATGGCGCGACGTCGTGGCGGGGTGCGGGGCGCTGTTTTCGGCCCTCGGCTAGCGCTCGATGGTTCCCGCGATCGGTCGCGAATAGGCTTCGTCCGGCGCCGCCTGGAAGCGCTTCCGGGCCTCCGATCCGTCCAGAAAACCGTTGTAGGCGCGGTAGACCTTGCCGCTGTCCTTTTCCACGACGCGTTCGTAGCCCAGCGTGGCGTCCGATCGCTTGCCGACTCGGGCGTCGAAGCCCTTCTGGCGCTCCTCCCAGCCGCGGACCACCAGGTCCGAGGTCTCCTGCAGCGTCTGCGCGAGCTTTGCGCTTCCGGCCGCGCGGATCTGCGCGTCGCGCGCCGCCGTCGCTTCGAAGGCCTCCGAATACCGTACCGAACCGAGCACCTTCGCGAGCGTCGCGGCCCATTCGCCGAGCTCGCCTTCCGGCGCCGTGACACCCGAGATGTTGTACATCACGTTGCACCCGACGTTCCCCGTCATCACGATGCCCGGGCAGAGCGTCCCGGTGAAGAGGCCTTCGCCGCGGCGCTTCGTGAGCGGGTCCGTGAAGGTTCCGCGCAGCAGGGCGTTGTCCCGCGCCACGCGCGACATCGCCGTTCGCGCCGGTTTCTTCTCCACCAGTTCGAAATCGGCGATCTGCGGGAACGCGAACCCGGCGTAGCTTTTCTCCCACTTCGCCGCGAACGCGCAGAACGCCTGGAACTGCGCGTAGAAGTCCTCCACCTTCTCCACGACGATCATGTCCGCGAACATCGCGTAGAGGCCGAACCCGCGCTTGTCCCAGTAGAACCGCTTGGAGGTCCGGTTCATCAGCAGGCATTCCGTCTTCAAGAGGACGAATACGCCGAGCTCCGGTTTCTTCGGGTCGCAGGCGTGGATCCAGTGCAGCAGGTCGAATCCGCCCGACGAAACCACCCAGTCCCGCGGCACCTGCATGGTGAAGTTGCCCTTCGGGTCGCGGAAGGTCGCGAGCGGTTGTTTCGCCGCGCGGGAATCCTTTGTCGCGATGTCGCGCGTTTCCCGGTTCCGTCCGTTCGCCTTCGACAGGGCGTCGAGTTTCTCCCGGTGCCATTCGCGCGCCTTCTCGGCGTCGGGGCTCTCCCCGCATCCGCAGACCACGATCGTCACGAGCGACGAGACCGCGGCCACGGCCGCCACGCCGACCAGGGCCCCTGCCGCTTTTCCAAGCTTGTTCATCGTTTCGTTCTCCGTGTTTCTTTTCGTTCTCCCGGCATGCGCGCGTGCTTCAGAAGTTCGCGCGGTTCACGAAGTAGACGGCGCCGACGAGGCAGAGGAACGCCCAGAGGTAGTCGAGCCGGAGCTTTTCGCCGAGGACGAAGTAGGCGAAGGGGACGAAGACCAGGAGCGTGATCACCTCCTGCGCGACCTTGAGCTGTGCGACGGTGAGACCGGCCGCCGCGCCGAGGCGGTTCGCCGGCACCATGATCGCGTATTCGAGCAGCGCGATGCTCCAGCTCATCAGGACGATGAGGAAGAGCGGCTTGCCGTCCGCCGCGCCCTTGCGCAGGTGCCAGTACCACGCGGTCGTCATGAAGACGTTGCCGCAGACCATCATGGAGAGGGGAAGAAGAGCTTTCATGTCAGGGGTTGTCCGAATGCGGTGAAGTCGATCACGCCGGGGGCGATGCCGGGCGGATGGGAGACGACGACGAGGCGGACGCGCAGCACGCGGACGGGTCCGGGCAGTTCGCGGTAGTCGCAGAGCAGGTCCTCGCGGGAATCGGAGCGGTCGAGGACGCACGTCCAGGCGCCCGGCGCCGTCTCGGCTTCGACGCGGTAGCCGAACGGGCCGGGGCCGACGCCGCGGAGCGGATCGAGCCCGACGTCGCGCCACACGACGCGGACGGCCTCGACGGCCAGCGGAACGCCGTGGTAGGCGCAGAGCGCGGTCACGGCGGGCGCGGGGTCGCCGTCCGCCGGCTGCCACCACGAGAGCATGGAGCCGTCGCAGGCGTAGATCGCGTCGCGCCCCGGCGCGCACGAAGTCGCTTCGCACTGCGAGAGTCGCGTGAGCGGAAGAAGCCCCGCGGGTGTTCCGGCGCCGTCGAGGCCCGGCGCGATCTGCGGGGTTTCGGACGCGGTCGCCGGAACGATGCCGCCGTCTTCCCCGAAGAAGATCCGGTCCATCCCGATGCGGCGCTCGAACATGTGGTGGTGGCACGTGCAGCACGTGTAGAACGCCCAGACGGAATCGCCGGGCCCGCGCACGAGACAGCCGTGGCCGGGCCCGGTCACGAGGCCGGTGCGCCCGGAGAGGAACGGGCTCGTCCGCACGTATTCCCACGGGCCGAGCGGCGAGCGGCTCCGGTAGGCGCCCATGCCGTAGCTGGGCCACTGGGTCCCCGGGGCGGCGTAGGTCAGGTAGTAGACGCCGCCGCGCTTGAACATCCACGGGCCTTCGACCCAGCTGTAGTTCGGGTCGACATTGCACGCGCCCATCCGCTCCCACGGATGCGCGGCGGTGTCCATCGCGAACATCGTGGCCGGATCCGACAGGAGCCGCGTCGGGTTCCCCGCGTCGAGTTCGACGCCGGAGATCTTCTCGCCGCAGCCGAAGTAGAGGTAGAGGCGGCCGTCGTCGTCCGGAAAGAGCATCGGGTCGCCGACGCGCACTTCCGAGCCGTCCGGCGCGCGCAGCGGGCCGACGGGCTCGAACGGCCCGAGCGGCGAATCGGAGACGCGGAGGTCTGAGCCGAACGCGAGAAGCCAGAAGCGGCCGCGGTGCTTGGCGACGGTCGGCGCGTAGCCGCAGTCGAAGGGCTCAATCCGCTTGTGCCTCCACGTGACGAAGTCCTCGCTCCACCAGGCCATCCCGCAGGACGGGTAGAGGTACCAGACGCCGTCCTCGTAGAGCACGGTCGGGTCTGCGAGTTCGCGCCATGCCGGGCATTTGCCGTCCTCGCCGGGCACGTTGCGCCCGATCGGGTAGTCGGGGATCGGGAGTGGGTTGCAGTAGGTCTTCATGTCGTGGGCGGTTTCCAGAAGCGGCGGAGTTCGGAGAGGAGCGTGTCGTAGTCGGACATCGTGAAGGTGTCCTCGCCTTTGAGCATCATGGTCATCGAGACCGGGCCGAAGGTCTTTCCGACGCCGGTTTCGCGGAAGCCGTTGCGGAGGTAGAAGTCGCGGCGGCGGCGGCGCTGGGCGGCGTTGGGCGCGTCGGGCTGCGCGGGGTCCTCCATGTCGAGGACGGCCGAGCGCCCTTCGTAGCGCGCGAGGAGCGCGGAGAGGATGCGCTGCCCGACGCCTCGCCCGCGCTTCTCCTCCGGTACGGCGAAGTACCAGAACCACGAAAGCCGCGGCCGCGGATACACGATCGTGATGCCGAGCAGCTCCGCGCCGTCGCGGTACTCCGCGAACTCGAGCGGCATCTCGCGGACGAGGCGCAGCAGGTCCTCCCACGGAATCCGCTCCTCCCGCGGAAACGCGCTTTCGTAGAGTCGGCGCAATTCCGGTCGGGCGGCCGCGTGAGCCGGAGTGAGAAGGTGTTCGGTCATGTGGAATGTCCCCTCCGCGCCGGGCGGCGGCTTCGCCGCGCCCGCGCGGAGCGGGCATGGGGCTAGGGATTGAGGCGGGAGGCGGAGCGGACGAGCTTGTCGAAGTCGGAGTCGATGCGCTGGGTGCGGTTGAAGAGTTCGTATTCGCCGAGGGCATGAGTTTCGGCGTCGACGCGGGCGACTTTTCCGTGTTCGTTGTCCGGAAGGACCTGGTAGCGACGGAAGGCGATGAACTCGTTGACGCATTCCGCGAACTGCTTCATCGAAAAGGCGTTTTCGCGCTCCACGAGATCCTCGATGTAGTCGAAGAATCCGGAGACGAGTCGTTCAAGGCGGTGGATGTCCGTTTCCGGGAGATAGTTCTTGGCGACGACGACATCGGATTTGAGGACGCGCCCGTCCGGCGCGTTTTTCCAGGTGGTGAGGCCCATGTGCGGTTTCTCGTGGTCGGCGCGGGCGTGCACGATTTCGGCGGCGGTCTTTCCCGAGATCGCGAAGTGGAACTTGTTCTGGACCATCGCGAAGAAGTTCCGCGCCGTCTCGGAGGTCCGGTCGTAGTCCCACGAGCATTCGGCGAAGACGTCGGTGATCTGCTGCCAGATGCGCCGTTCGGACGCGCGGATGGACTGGACGCGTTCGAGCAGTTCCCGGAAGTAGTCGTGCCCGAACGGCCCCGGTCCGGCTTCCTTGAGCCGGCGGTCGTCGAGGGCGAAACCCTTGACAATGTATTCGCGGAGGACGCCGGTGGCCCAGATGCGGAACTGCGTCGCGCGTCGGGAATTCACCCGGTAGCCGACTGCGATGATGGCGTCAAGGTTGTAGTGTTTTAGCTTTCGGGAAACCTGGCGTTTTCCTTCTTGTCGAACTACTAAGAAATCCTTAGCAGTTGCCGATTCGTCGAGTTCTCCTTCCCCGAATATGTTTTTCAGATGCTGGATGACGTTTTCGGGCGAACAATCGAACAAGACGGCCATCGCGACTTGCGTGAGCCACAGCGTTTCGTCCTGGACGAGGGCGGAAACGCGGACGGTGCCGTCCTCGGTCTGATAGAGGGCGACCGGAGTTTCGGAGGGTTGGGGCGTCGGTTGTTTCATGGGAAGAGAGGGATGCCCCACTGCGGCGGGCGCGGCTTGTCGCGCCCGCCGCAGTGGAAATCAAAGAGAAAGCGTTGCCGGGAGGAAGGCGGGGGAGTAGCTTTCGTCGAGGTAGGAGACGTTGCGGCAGAGTGTGGAGCCGAGGCGGACCGGGGTGTGGTCGCCGGTGTGGATGTGGCCGCAGAAGAGGTAGCGGGGCTGGGCGCGGAGGACGGCTTCGGCGAGTTCGGAGGAGCCGCAATGGTCGCGGCGGCCCTCGACGGCGTCGATGCGGCTTCGAGGGATGCGCGGCGGGGAATGGCAGAGCAGGACGTCGATGCCCTCCGGGATCTTCGCGTACTTTTCGCGGAGGCCGTCGGGCGGGAGCATGAAGGCCCAGTCGAAGAAGATCGGTGCCCACGGCGTCCCCCAGAAGCGGACGCCGTCGATCTCGCAGCCGCTATCGATGAGGACGCGGACGTGCGGTTCGAAGCCCCAGTTGAACGGCGCGCCGGAGGGTTCGTAGAGGAACCAGTCGTGGTTGCCGGGGACGAGGACGACGGGTTTGCGCGTGGCGTTGATCCACGCGATGGTGTGCATCGCGCGGCTTTCGATGTCCCCGCAGATGCAGACGACGTCGGCCTTGTCCACGATCGCCTGCGCGGCGGGGGAGGGGACGTGGCCGTGGAGGTCGGAGAGGAGGGAGAGAGTCATAGGAGTGACGAGTGACGAGTGAAGAGTGAAGAGTGAAGATTGAAGAGTGTCGAGTGAAGAGTGAAGAGTGAAGAGTGAAGGGTGACGAGTGACAAGTAAAAAGCGGTTAGGCTTTGGAGGTGACGAGGGCGATGCCGGCGAGGCAGAGGGCGACGCCGAGGACCTGGCGCCAGCCGACGTGCTCGCCGAGGAAGAGCGCGCCGATCGCGAGCAGCGCGACGGCGAGGCCGGTGTAGGAGAGGATCGGGCCGACGCTGACGCTCCAGCCGGCGCGGTAGAGGTAGAGGAACCCGCCCTCGAGCCCGATGATCGCCAGTCCGAGCAGGAGGTTCGCCCCGTTGAGCTCCTTCGCCTGCGCGACGAGGGAGCCGAGCCCCGTGCGCTCCGTCGCGAAATACAGCGCGAGCGCGCCGGCCGCGCCCACGAGGTAGGCGGCGACGAGCGCGGCGAACGGGTTCGCCGTCCGCGACGCGAACCGCGACGAGAGGTGGTAGCAGACGTTCGATCCGATGATCAGGAAGAGAGGCCAGTAGGAGGTGCCCATTGGAGTGACGAGTGACGAGTGACGAGTGACGAGTGACGAGTGGCGGCTGCGCCGCGCCCGCGAGGTGGGGCTAGGGGTTGGGGGATTTTCGGTTGCTTGGAGTAGTGGGCTCTGACCGCGAGCTGGACTTCTTCGTTCGTCATCAGACCCTCGATGTTCTTCCGGGCGAGTTCCACGAGAAACGGAGAAACCGAAAGACCGTCGACGCGCTGCAGACCGATCGCGAAGCGCCAGTTCTCGGCTCTCTGCCGTTTGTCGGGGTCGGACGAGGTCAGGTATTCGGAGAAAGGCAACGGCGCTACCGCGGGAGGCTCGGTTGCGCCGGCGGGGGAAGGGCGATGGAGGGAGGAGCGGGGGGGCACGGTGAAGGGCTAAGCGCGAAGGAGGCAAGACACTATTCCTTTTCGGAACCGAAAAGACCGGAGTCGGGGTCGAGTTCAAGAATCTCGATTTGATCCCGTGTCACGCCGATGCCGTGTTTGACGAGCAATTTCACGAGTTGTTCGCCGTTGACGAGGGAGATCGTGCTGGCTTTCGTCGGGTCTTCCGCCTCCTTTTTCGCGCCGGCGGAGAAATCGCTCGTCGTGATGATCATGCCTCTTTCCGAACTGGAAAGAGATCCGCGGACGGCTTGCACGACCGGCGCCTGAACATTCGCTTTCCAACGTTTCGCCTGAATGGCCATCTTGATCTGGATACCGTCGGAAATGCGCCACGTCCCGCGGACGTCGATCCCGCCGTCGCCGCTCAGTCGCGTGACTTCGGTGTCGATGAAGTCCATTTCATCGAGCAGTTTCTGGACGAGATTCTCAAATTCGGCCGGCTTCATTTTGTGAAGAGCCTTGAGGAGGTCTGCGCAGACTTTCTTGTTGTGCTGCTCCGCTTCGAAACGAAGCCCTTTCGCAATCCACTCGGAAAGGCCGATGTACCCCTTTCCGTGCTGGGTGAAAACCTGGGGCTTGCGGTTCGCGACGCGTTTGCGGATGTCCGTGCCGATGAGGGCGTTCATCGTCGCCGCAGGGTTTTCGCTGTCCGTGACGAGCCAGCCTTGCTCCTGTGCCTTCGCGGTGATGTCGCGATAGTGCATCGGTTGTTGGGCGCCAAATTCGCGAAGGACTTTTTGCGCGCACTCAAGGAAGGAAAACTGTTTGTTTGGCCTGGGAGGCACCGAGGGGGCCGGGCCTTCTCCGACGAAGAACAACGGAGGGACGACGCCGGGAACCATGCGGATTTCCGTGCCGGATTTCGCCGCGCGGAGAAGCGCAGCGCGAACGGCGCCGTTGCAGAACTTCCATTTCAGTTCGGGATTCTCCGACATCGCCGACTTCATGATTTCGGAGACGCCCATGGGATTAGGAGAGTGGGTTCGAAGAACGGAAAGGCATGGGGCGAGGAAGCGGCTCGTGGTCGTAATGGCGGGTTTGGTCGTTAGCCGGGTTTTGTTTGCAACGACCGGGGGCTGCGCCCCCGAACCCCTGCTGGTGGTGCCTGGGCGAGCAGTCGCGACGAGCGAGAAGGCCGCTGGCTTCGAGCCGGTCGCCACGATGCCGGAACCGGATTTCTTCGCCTGCGTGTAGAGATATGCCGTGACCGTGGCGTCGGGCGTTTTCCCCATGGTCTCGACCTGCTTGTCGAGACCTTGGCTTACAGCCGCTTCCCAGACCTGCTTGGCCGTGAGAGGGTGGAGCGATTCTGCGAGAATCTTTCGGGCGAGGTCGCGGAGGGTCATGGGGCTTCCTATTGTGGCGTGGCTGGATGGTATTGGCCGGGGCGGAGCCCGGCCATCAGGACTGCGGGTGGAGAGGGGGGGGAGGATGCTTGTTTTCTTTCTTGCCCTGCGGGCGAGGGGAGCGGGAGAAGAGGTGGGAGGTGAGAGGTGAGAGGTGTGGAGCCCGGCCATCAGAACTTGCGCTTGCGCTTGGGTTTGGGGGCGCAGAGGGCGGCGAGGCGGGCGGTGATGGCTTCGCGGTCGGCGGTTTGGCGGGCGATCCAGGTTTCGACCGGGTTCGGGCCGAAAATCTGGAGCCAGGCCACACAGTCTTCGTAGTCGCGGTGCGAGGGGCCCTGCTTGAGGATGTAGGCGATGCCGTCGGCATAGCCGAAGCCGGCGGAGTCTTCGACGGCCATGAGGCCCGTGGCGCGGAGGCACGCGGGGCCGTCGCCTTCGGTTTCCTTCGTGAAGACGATGCGCACGTCGTTCGAGTCGCCGAAGTCGTATTCGTAGTCGAGACGGTCCTTCGGCGCGCGGAAGACTTCGAAGAGCTTCGTCTTGTCCGGATCCTGGTCGCCCGCGAAGAAATCGGCGAAGTCGGCGTCGCCGCGATGCTCGGTCCACGTGTTGCGGTCGCGGTCGGTGAAGGCGAAGAGGTGCGAGTCGTCCCACCCGAAGGCGGCTTGCAGCGCGGCATGGAGCTGCCCGAGCGTCCAGTCGGCGGGAAGGGCGAGCGTGCGGGCGCTTTTGCACTGGCGCCAGTTGCAGCGGAGAACGAGGAGTTTCATGGAGGGGCCTTTCTTGTTTTGGCCGGGGCGGAGCCCGGCCATCAGGAGTGAGGGATGGGGCGGGGTGGGCTTCGTGAAGGCCGGCCGAGAACGGCCGGGCACGGAACACGCCCTCCCCGCCGCGCGCGAAGCGCGCCGGCGGGGAGGGCTGCCGTGCTACGCGTCGATGTTGGCCATCAGGGCGTTGGACTCGATCCAGTTGCGGCGGGGGGCGACCTCGTCGCCCATCAGGAGCGAGAAGGTCTTGTCCGCGTCGACGGCCGAGTCGAGGGAGACGCGCAGCATCTTGCGCTTGGCCGGGTCCATCGTGGTGTCGTAGAGCTGGTCCCAGTCCATTTCGCCGAGGCCCTTGTAGCGCTGGATCGTGAGGCCCTTGCGGCCGCGCGCGCGCACCTGCTCCAGGAGGTCCATCAGGGATTCGACCGGTGTCGCGTTGCCCTTGGTGTCCGTGATGGTGCCGATGGTCGCGCCCTCCGCCCCCCAGAAGGCCGAGGCCGGGAGATGGTAGAGCTCGGCGAGGGTGTCCATGTTGCGGCGGAGCGTGCCGGCCTGCAGGATCTCGGTGCAGGTGAAGTTGGGGTTCTCGGGCTCGTCCAGGGAGGCGAGGGCGGCCTGGAACGGGTCGAGCGGTGCTCGACCCTCTTCACTCCCGGCCTCGGGGGAGGCGGCAGGAGCCGCCTCTGCAAGACCCGTGGCCGCCGGGACGGCGGCCGCTACCGGCGGGGGCTCGGCAAGGCCGGCGAGGGCCGCGGCGGTGCGCATTTTGATCGCGTCGACTTCGGACTGCTTGAAGGCGTAGGTTTCGACGGGGTTGCCGTCGGTGTCGGAGATGACGCGGAAGCGGGGGAAGTCGCCCGTGGCGGGGTCGCGGCGGGCGAAGTATTCGCGGATGTCGACGTTCTGCTTGACGAGGCGGTTGCAGAGGTCCTCGGAGGCGGCGAGGGCGCGGAGCAGGTCCGGCATGTCGCGGCTCTCCACCCTGGACGCGCCGTCGGCGGAGGCGAAGGAGAACTCCTCGGCGCCGAGGGCAATGAGGCGGGCGGTGAGCTTGACGTCGCTCTCGATGTACTCGATGTTCTTGTTCTTCTTGATGCCGTAGAGCGGGGGCTGCGCGATGTAGACGTGGCCGTGCTCGATGAGGGGGCGCATCTGGTTGTAGAAGAAGGTGAGGAGGAGCGTGCGGATGTGCGCGCCGTCGACGTCGGCATCGGTCATGATGACGATCTTGTCGTAGCGGATCTTGGAGACGTCGAACTCGTTGTTGCCGAAGCCGCCGCCGATGGCGGAGATGAGGGAGTGGATCTCCTGGTTGGCGAGGATGCGGTCGATGCGGGCCTTCTGGACGTTGAGGACCTTGCCGCGGAGGGGGAGGATCGCCTGGGTGCGGGTGTCGCGGCCCTTCATCGCGGAGCCGCCGGCGGAGTCGCCCTCGACGAGGAAGAGCTCGCACTCGTCGCGGTTGCGGGAGGAGCAGTCCTTGAGCTTGCCGAGGAACTTGCCGAGCTTCTTGTTGTCGTTGCGGGCCATCTCGCGGGCCTTGCGGGCGGCGAAGCGGGCGCGCTGGGAGCCGACGGCCTTGGTGACGATGGCCTGGGCGACCTTGGGGTTCTCGTCGAAGTAGTCCTTGAGCTTGGAGCCGACGAGGCGCTGGACGATGCCGGCGACGTTGCTGTTGCCGAGCTTGGTCTTGGTCTGGCCCTCGAACTGGGGGTTGGGGACCTTGACGGAGATGACGCAGACGATGCCTTCGCGGATGTCCTCGCCGGCGAGGTTCTCCTCGTTCTCCTTGAGGAGCTTGTTGGCGCGGGCGTAGTTGTTCACCATGCCGGTGAGGGCGGAGCAGAAGCCGGAGAGGTGGGTGCCGCCCTCGATGGTGTTGATGTTGTTGGCGAAGGTGAAGATCGACTCGTCGTACTTCTCGTCGACGTACTGCAGGGCGATCTCGGCGGAGACGCCGTCCTCGACGCCCTTCACGGAGATCACCTCGGCGCGGTCGCAGGGCAGCTTCGCGTCGCGCACGGCGGGGTCGGGCTCGATGGAGGCGCGGCCGCGGGTGACGGAGCGGATGAAGCCGACGATGCCGTCCTTGTGGTAGTAGGTCTCCTTCTTGCCGGTGTTCTCGTCGGCGAAGTTGATCGTGACGCCGGGGTTGAGGAAGGAGAGCTCCTTGAAGCGCTTGGCGAGGATGTCCCACTTGAAGTCGTAGGTGTTGCCCTGGTCGTCGTGGAAGATCTCCTTGTCGAGGTGGAAGGTGACGGTGGTGCCGGTCTCCTTGGCGGGGCAGGTCCCGACGACCTCGAGGGGCTTGGTGACGTGGCCGCGGGAGAAGCGCATGCGGTGGACCTTGCCGTCGCGGCGGACCTCGACCTCGAGCCAGTCGGAGAGGGCGTTCACGCAGGAGACGCCGACGCCGTGGAGGCCGCCGGAGACCTTGTAGCCGCCGTTGCCGAACTTGCCGCCGGCGTGCAGGACCGTGAGGACGACCTCGACGGCGGGGCGGTGCTCGGTGGGGTGC
>JAFPUX010000380.1 GCA_017413145.1 Kiritimatiellia bacterium
GGCGCGCCAGGCGTCGAAGAGTTCGGGCAGGCCGCGGTCCCCCAGCCGCGACGGGTCGCGCACGTCGGCCAGCACGCGGCCGTGGTCGAGGCAGATCACGCGCGTCGCGACGGCGCGGACGAGCGCGGCGTCGTGCGTCGCGAAAAGCAGGACGCGCCCGTTCGAGACTTCCGGCGAGACGAGCATGTCCGCGATCTTGCGCGACTGCATCGGGTCGAGCGCGGCGATCGGATCGTCGAGGAGCAGCACGTCCGGTTCGTGCAGGATCGCGTCCGCGACCGCGACGGCGCGGCGGCGTCCGGCCGAGAGCGAGCGGATCGGCGAGGCGCGGAGCGGCGCCAGGTCGCAGAACGCGACCACGTCGTGCAGGCGCCGGCGCAGGCGCGGCCGCGGCATGCGGCGCAGGCGGCCGCGGAAGCGGAGGTATTCGACGACGCCCATTTCCGGCTCGAGCGGGGAACCCTCGGGCAGGTAGCCCACGATCTCGCGCACTGCGTTGGACTGCGAGAAGAGGTCGAACCCGGAGACGGACGCGGCGCCGGACGTCGGCGGCAGGAACGTGGCGAGCATGCGCAGGAGCGTCGTCTTGCCGGCGCCGTTCGGCCCGACGAGCGCGACGCGCTCGCCGGGGTCGGCGCGGAACGTCGCGCCGTCCACGGCGACCGTGCGGCCGAACCGCTTCGCCAGCTGCTGCACCTCGATGCTCATGGGGCGCACATTCTAGCCGTTCCGGGGCGGTCTGTCTACCCGTGGCGGACGGCGTCCGCGAGCGCGGCGCCGAACTCGCTGCACTTCACCTCGCGCGCGCCCTCCATCTGGCGCGCGAAGTCGTAGGTGACGACCTTGCCCGCGATGACGGTGTCCATCGCCTTCTCGACGAGGTCCGCCGCTTCGCTCCAGCCCATGAAGCGCAGCATCATCGCGCCGGAGAGGATGAGCGAGCCGGGGTTCACCTTGTCGAGCCCGGCGTACTTGGGCGCGGTGCCGTGCGTCGCCTCGAAGATCGCGGCGCCTGTGTCGTAGTTGATGTTCGCGCCGGGCGCGATGCCGATGCCGCCCACGGTCGCGGCGAGGGCGTCCGAGACGTAGTCGCCGTTGAGGTTCAGCGTCGCGATGACGTCGTATTCCGCCGGCCGCGTGAGGATCTGCTGCAGGAACGCGTCGCAGATGCAGTCCTTCACGACGATCTCGCGGCCGGTCTTCGGGTTGGCGAACTTCAGCCACGGGCCGCCGTCGACCGGCGTCGCGCCGAACTCGCGCGCGGCGAGCGCGTAGCCCCAGTCGCGGAAGGCGCCCTCGGTGAACTTCTGGATGTTGCCCTTGTGGACGAGCGTGACGCTGCGGCGGTCGTTGTCCACCGCGTAGCGCAACGCGGCGCGGACGAGGCGCTCGGTGCCCTCGAGCGAGACGGGCTTGATGCCGATCGAGGCGGTTTCCGGGAAGCGGATCTTCTTCACGCCCATCTCGGCGCGGAGCCACTGCACGACCTTGGCGGCCTCGGGCGTGCCGTATTTCCACTCGATGCCGGCGTAGATGTCCTCGGTGTTCTCGCGGAAGATCACCATGTCGGTGTTCTCGGGGTGCTTCACCGGCGAGGGGACGCCCTGGAACCAGCGCACGGGGCGCAGGCAGACGTAGAGGTCGAGCTCCTGGCGGAGCGCGACGTTGAGCGAGCGGATGCCGCCGCCGACGGGCGTCGTGAGCGGGCCCTTGATGCCGACGAGGAACTCGCGGAAGGCGTCGAGCGTCTCGGCGGGGAGCCACTGGTTTTCGCCGTAGACCTTCAGCGCCTTCTCGCCCGCGTAGACCTCCATCCAGGCGATCGCGCGCGCGCCGCCGTAGGCCTTCTCGACCGCGGCGTCCCAGACGGGCCGTGCGGCGCGCGTGATGTCGGGGCCGGTGCCGTCTCCTTCGATGAAGGGGACGATCGGATGGTCGGGGACGCGGAGTCCCTGTGGAGTCATGGCGATCTTCTCGCCGGCGGGAACGGTGATCTTGTCGTAGCTCATGGGAAAACTCGAGCGAGGGCTTTCGGATCGGCGCCGGGCGGCAGGGTGGCGTAGGATTCGAGGACGGCCTGAACGGCTTCGCGCACGTTGTCGGCGAGCTCGGCGAGAGTCCGTCCGTCCGTGAAGCAACCGGGAAGGGCCGGCACGCTTGCGCAATAAATTCCCGTCTCGTCCTTTTCGACGATGTACTCGATTTTCATGGTTGTCCTTTCAATGCCCCCAAGTCTACCATACCGGGCAATGCGTTTCAACTCCGCGAACGAGAGGGTGATTTCTGTGAGTGAAAGCGTTCGCGTGTGCGCTCCGCTCACCCGACGGAGACGGGGTACTTGTCCTCGATCGCGGAGCGGCCGGGGCGCTCGAGGCGGACCTCGAAGCGCCACTCGATCTTCTCGCGGAGCCCGCGGGTCGACGCCGGGGCGTCCGCCGGGATGTCGAAGGAGAACTCGCCGCGCCGGAATTCGTGCGCGCGGGCCGCGCGAAGGCATTCGATGCGGTGCAGCTCGGCTTCGACGTTCGTCGAGCGGCCGCCTTCTGTCACGGCGCGGAGACGGTTGCAGACGAGGTCGGCGCGGACCGCCGAGAGCTCCCGTTCGTCGCCGAGCAGCCGATAGGCGGCGCGCGCGGACGCCCCGGGCGCGAGCCCGCCGCGCGGGATCGCGATCTCGAGGCGCGGCGCGAAGAGCCGCAGCAGCGCCCGGACCGAGAGGACGAGCGGCACGAGCCCGACGAGGAAGAGCACGCCGGCGATGACGACCGGCGGCCATTCGATCGGCGCGTTCCCGCCGTCGCCGACGAAGCCCGTCGCGGCGGCGCCGATGATCGCGTACCAGACAACCGAGACGAGGGCGTAGCCTGCGAACGTCCCGAGGCGGCGCGTGCGCAGGACGCCGCCGGTGGGCGCCGTCCGCCGCTTGCGCGAGGGATGCCAGTAGAGCCCGCCGGCCAGCAGACAGGCGCCGACCGCCGCAAAGAGCCCCGCGATCAGCACGGGCACGAGCGATCGCCAGCCGGGCGCCGCTGTCGGGTCCGCCAAAACGCTCGCGGCCGGATCGTCCGGATCCACCCACGCGACGGTTTCGCGTCCGGCGGGATACGCTGCGACGATCGTCTCGGCGCGCCCGCGGTTGGAGGAACCGCTCACGCCACCGATGGCGTAGCGGTCGCTTTCGCGCCGCACGCCGTCCCCGGCATCGTAGGCGTAGACGACGTAGGGCCGGTAGGAGTAGTGCCCCGAATGGTCGCTCGAGCCGGAATGCCATTCGCTCGCGACTTCGCTGCGGACGACCGTCGCGGGGACTCGCTTCCAGTCGCGGGCGCGGAGCGCCTCGCGGTGCGTTCCGAGCGCGAAATGCCCGATGGCGAGGCCCGCCGCGAGGAACGCCGCGCCGACGATCACCGGCGCGGCGGCGGCTGCGCGCTCGCCGAATGACGGGCCGCCGCGGCGTTTTCGCTTGCGCCGCGGCCGCCAGGCCGACACCGCCAACCCGAGGCCGACGAGGGCGAACAGCGAGAAGAAGGCGATGCCCGCGAGATGGCCGCCGGCCGACGCGTGTTCGAGCGACGCGCGCGCCGGGTCGGACGGATCGACCCAGCAGGTCGCCGCCGCGCCCGGCGCGTACTGCGCGAGCAGTTCGTCGCGCTTCGCAATCCCGTCGACCGAACGGGACTCGTCCATGTCGTCCCACGTCCAGCGACAGGATTCGTGCGTGCGCCCGTCCGCCTCGTAGCGGTAGCGGACGCGCAGGCGCCAGTCGCCGTTGCCGGCGGGCTCGGACGACGATTCGAGGACCGTGCACGGCGTCTCCGTCCACGCGGCCGCGGCGCGGATGTCGGGTACGGCGCGGGCCATCAGGAAGACCCCGAGCGACGGAATGACCGCGAAAAGGATGCCGAAGACCGTCCGGCCGATCTTTTCGGCGAGTCCGGGAGGGTGGTCGATGCGTGTCATGGCGTGTTCCGGGCGCGGCGCTTCTTGAGCGTATTGACGAGCGCGACGACGGCGCCGACGAACGCGCCGAGGGCGACGTCCAGCCAGAGCCGTTCGAAGTCGAAACCGCTCTTCTTGACGTTGCGCGCCGTGAGGAGCTTGTTCCCGCCTTCGCGCTTGGCCATCGCGTCCTCGGCGTCGAGTTCGGACGGGTCGGAGACGGGGTCGCCCTCGATGCGCAGCAGCGCGTTCGAGGCGACGACCGCCGCTTCCCAGTCGCGGACCGCGTCGCGCGTCTTCGCGAGCGCGGCGTCGAGCGCACCCGGCTCCTCCGCGTCGGCGATCGTCGTGGAGACGCTGAGATTGAGAATGCGCCCCCGGAGCCACACGACGGCGCAGGACGCGACCTGGAGCATTTCCGATTCGGCGTCTTCGTCGACGGTCCGGACGGTGCACGTCAGGGAAAAGTGGGTCGATCGCGGCGTGGTCCGGTGGACGGGCAACCTCCGTACGCCGGAGTGCGTCACCTCCCCTCCGAACGATTCGGAGAGGCCCTTGGAGACGCGCTTCGACGCTTTCCTGACGCCCTTCTCGATCGTTCGGTCGAGCTTCGCCTGCGACGCTTCGTCGGAAAACTGCCGGGCGAGTTCGCGGAAGAACGTGCGGTCGCAGATCCGGCCGTCCAGTTTGCGCGGGACCTTCGCGTTCGCGTCCATGTCGAGGTCGACGGGGGCGACGAGGACGAAGTTCGCGAAGGTGCGGTTCTCGCGGTCCGCCTCGTTGACGACGCGCGCGATCTCGGCCACGTCCGGGTAGTCCGCGACGTCCTCGAACCCGGCGGGCGCGGGGAGCTTCAGGCCGTTGGCGGTCCGGACGGGCGGAACGCCGTCCGCCGCCGCGGATGCGGCAAGAGCGAGGAGGGGAAGGAGGAATGAGAGGCGTTTCATGGAGAGGGGAGGTCTGACGGAGGCGGATTCTAGCACATTCGTCCTGTCGAATTGTCATGGAATTGTAAAATTATCGTCATGCCGCAACGGGACGTCGTCGCGTCCGTACGAGCCCGAGCGCCGCCCACAGCGCATCGTCGAGCGCCTTCGCCGTTCGGTGCTCCTCAAGTAGCTCCCGCGCCCGGCTTCGCGCCGCTGCGAGCGTCGCCGCCGGCGTCGGCCCAAACCTCGTATCGACCTTCCGCGTGTCGAAATCTGAAATCTGAGATTTGAAATCTGAAATCTCGCCGGCTCCGGGCTCGCCCGCCGCCAGCGCGTCCTCGGCCGAATCCGGATCGCCGAGTCCGCACACGCGCCGGAACTTGTCCGCCATCGCCTTGTACCGCATGAGCGTCTTGTAGTGCTTCACGAGCCCCGGGCACGTCGCATCGAGCCAGCGTCGCACCCCGCCGCGCCGCCCGACGATTTCTCCGCCGTCGCCGCGGATGAAGGAGTGGTCCTCGACCGCATCGACGTCGCCGAGCAGCGAACCGAGCAGGATCTTGCCCTCGAGCGACGTGCGCGACAGCTCCCAGCAACGCAGCAGCAGCTCGCGCGACGGCGGTTCGCGGCGCGACGCACGGTGCGTGACGCGCATCGCCTTTTGCGCGCGTTCCGCGGCCGCGAGCCCGCGGCGGCGCGCCGCGAGCGCGCGTTGGACCGCCGGCGCGAGCAACCCGCACAGGTACCCGACACCGAGCAAACCGGCCATGAAGAGCGGTGCGGCGTACCAGAGGACCGCGAACGGCGCCACCGTCATCGCGAGGTTTCGGTTGGCCTTTCTGGCGTTCGGGCCATACGAAAACCGCTCGACTGGCGCGCGGCAGTAGCGCGGGCTCGCGAACGCCGGCGCGTAACGATAGCGTCGCGCGTGCCGGGCGTGGCCGGCCGGGCGTCGGCCAATGGAATTTCGGAGTCCGTAGGGCATGGCGGGACATTCTACCCGAAAACGCCGGAAATAGCAAATGAAAATATCTTTTGAGAATTCAATCGATAATACGATGAGAATTCGGTGCGGCGAATGTCCGTATGGTTCGCGGGCTCTGCGTGGGATTCAGGCTCTGCGTGGGGTGCGGGGAGGCGCGAGAGGATTACGTGGTGCGGAAGACCGCCCGGTCCACCCGACCGGGTCCGCGAGTGGCCGCGAACGCGAGGCGGAGGAGCAGGAGGAGAAACGCGGCGAGGCCGAAGAAGAGGGCGAGGGGACGGAGGTCGCCCGAGGATTCGGAGGGCGGCAGCGGCGGGCCGGCCAGCGTCAGGGTCGCGCAGGAGGACAGGTCGGATTCGGAAGAGGTTGAAGGGGTTGAAGGGGTTGAAGGGGGTTGGGCGAGCGCGAGGAGGTTGTAGACGAGGGAGGGCCAGGCGGTGGAGCGGAAGAAGGGGGAGGAAGGCGGAGGGGTTCGAAGGGCGTAGGTTCGAAACTCTCCGTTGGCGAGAACGGAGAGGACGGGGGCGTCGGCGCAGTACAGGATCGGTCGGCCGGGCAGCGGACTTGCGACTTGCGATTTGGGGCTTGCGAGCGGCCACGCGAGACCGGTGAAGTCGACGCCTTCGAGGATCGGGTCGACGGGGTCGCGGAGCCAGGGGCCGGCGAGCAGGCGGCTCTCGGGGCCGTCGGCGGCGGGCAGGAGCAGAAGCGCCGGGCCGCGGTGTGCGCGGAGGCGCTCGGCGGAGTCGGTGAGGAGGACCGGCCGGGACGGAGCCCGGCCATCAGGACTCGGGGAACCCGCACCCGCGCCGGAGACGGCCAGGCCGGTGGCCTGCACCGCGCGGCGGGCGAGGGAGAGGAGCGCAGGGGCGGCGAGGTCGAAGTCGACCGGGACCGGCGGCGGGACTGCGGTGGGGAGGGTCGCTTCGTTGTCGAGGGCGAGGGCATCCTCGGGAATCGAGACGCGGAGCGTCGGGCAACCGGATGGAAGGGGGAAGGCTTTCGGTTCGTCGGTTGAAAGGGTAAAGTTTAAAGGGTCAAGTTGGTTTTCCGAACCTGGAACCTGCGAACCTTCGAACTCGACCGAGACGCGCAGCGGCTCGGCCGAGGCGGGGAATCGGCGGAGGGAGAGCAGGAGCGATTCGGTGCCGTCGGAGGAGAGGGCGCGGCGGGCGGAGAGCGCGGCGTTGGGGAGCGGGCGGCCGAAGGCGAGATGGCGCGAGCCGGGCGGGAGCGGGCGGACGGGCGCGCGGTCGGTGACGACGAGGATCTCGCCGTCGCCGGCGCGGAGGCGCTCGGCGAGCGCGACGGCGGAGTCGAGCGTGTCGCCGGGCGCGGCGAAGCGCGCGGGGTCGCGCAGGAGCGCGAGCGCTTCGTCGCGCGGGAGGAGGCCGAGCGACTGCGGGAC
>JAFPUX010000050.1 GCA_017413145.1 Kiritimatiellia bacterium
GCCGCCGCCGCCGCCGCCGTAGTTGCCGCCCGCGCCGCCGCCGCCGACCGCGAGGATGTCGGCCGCGCCCGCGCGCGTCACTTCGAAGGAGTAGTATTCGCCGGGCGCGTTCGTGGCGAGGAACGTCCAGACGGTGTAGGGGCCGTCGGTCGTCACGGTGTAGGCCGTGGCGGGGTCGAAGCCCGCGGGCACGGAGACCGACGCGGCGCCGACGCCGTCGTAGGACCGGAACGCGTAGGTGGCGGTCGCGGCGTCGTGCAGTTCGTTCTCGCCGTCCACCGTGAGCGTGTAGGCCGTGCCGGCGGAGAGGCCGGTGATCGTGGCCGTCACGGTCGCGGCGCCGGTGACCGACCCGGGCGAGAGCGAGACGGACGCGCCGCCGGTGATGGAAGACGTCAGGGTCAGCGTGCCGGCGCCGGCCGCGTCGCCGGCGTTGGCGACGAACGTCACGGTGGCGGACGTCGCGGAGACCGCCGTGACCGCGAAGCGGTCGATGACGGGCGTCGCGTGCGCGGCGCGGCCCTCGATGTGGACCGCGATGCCGTTGTCGACGCCGTTGCCGTCCTTCGTCACGTAGAAGTAGTCCGTGGCGGGGTTGGGCAGGTTGTCGCTGGAGAGGACGAGGTTGGCGTCCGCGATGCCGTCCGCGCCGGCGAGCGGCCAGTCGACGATCTTCTGGTCGATCGTCCCGTCGGCGTTCGCGGCGGGCGAGGTCGCGGGGACGCGCAGCGCGATCTTCGCGCCGTTGCAGCCTTCGGCGAAGGCGCGGGTGTTGCCCTCGCGCGTCTGGATCGGCGGGGCGTCGTAGCCGCCGACGGGGATTTCGAAGTCCAGATACTGGATCGTGTCGCCGGTCGGGTTGCTCTGCTTGTCCGCGAGGAAGTAGGACGAGGTGCGCAGGACGGGGCTCTTGCCGCGGAAGACGATGCCGCCGTCCGACTTGAGGCGGAGGTTCACGCGGCCGCCGTCGGTCGCGGGGCTCATCACCACGGTCGCGTTGGAGATCGCCATCCGGGTGTGGCCGGCGAAGTTGATGTTGCCGAGGACCGTGAACGTCGAACCGCCGTCGATCAGAATGTCGGCGTAGGAGCTGTCGCTCCAGGCGTTGAAGCCGGAGTTGTTGCTCGCGCTCCAGCCCATTTTCAGGTCGGATCCGCCGGTCACGTGCAGGCGGTTCGTCGTCGTCGCAGAGGCGCCCGACAGCACGACGCCGCAGTAGTTCGCGGAGGAAGACCAGAGGCCGCGGACGCCGTTGAGCGTAAGCGAGGCGTTGGCCTCGACCGTCGGCGTGCCCTCGCGGAGCGGCGGGCCGATGCGGGTCATGTTCAGCGCGGCGGAGGTCGCCGAGCCGCGGATCGTCACGTCCGCGCCGGACGGGACGGTGAGGTTCGAATACTCGACCGCCTTGTCCGCGCCCTGCGGGAGGTTCACGACGCTCGTGCCCGCGGGGAACGTCGCGTAGGAGCCGATGATCGGGTAGCCGGCGTTGTGCTCGAAGGAGCCCTGCGGCGTCCACTTCGACGCGTCGTCGCTCGCGCCTTCGCCGCCGTTCCAGAGGTAGGTCTGGTTGTCGGAGGCCCAGTAGTGTTTCGAGCCGTGGTTGTAGATGGACTGCGGCTCGTGCTCCTTGATCCACGTGATGCGGCCGTTGGAGTTGGAGACGCCGAAGTTCCACGCGATGCGGCTGCCCCACGGCGCTTCGTAGTCGATCGCGAAGCCGCCGGCGGAATCCATCTTGACGGCGGCGAGCGTGTTGGTGGTGTAGTCGCGGTAGGTGTTGTCGTCGCTCCAGCGCTTCTGTGCGTTCTCGTAGACCATCAGGTAGACCCAGTTCTCGCCGGCGCCGAGCGTGGAGAGGACGCCCGTGTAGTGGAACTGGTTCTGGACGGCCGCGAGCGCGTAGTCCGAGTAGTTCTGCGAGAGTGCCGCGCGGCCGGGCAGCGTGACGTTGCCGACGGACGACTGCGCCGAAATGCCGGCGGAATCCTCCAGGACGAGCTGCCAGTAGACGGTCGATTCGGGCGTCAGGCCCGTGGCCGTGAGCTCGTAGGAGCCGGCGGCGGCGTGCGTCGCGGTCGCGACGGGCGACAGGGCGCCCGGGCTCGGACCGGCGTAAAGCGTGGCCGTGTAGGGCGCGGAGCCGCCGGACACGGCGTAGGCGACCGTGATCATGTCGCCCTGCGTGTTGTCCGAGACGCCGCACGCGTCGATCGACATGAGTGCCGTCCCGGCGAACGAGACCGGCGCGCTCCACGTGACGGTCCCGTCCGGATGCACGAGCGCGACCGCCGCGACCTTCGCCGTGGTCCCCCACCCCGCCACGGACTGCGAGGCGAGCGCGGTCACGGCATCCGCGGCGGCCACCTCGCCGAGGTCGGCGCTTTGGGACCAGTCGGCGGGGGCGTTTCCGCCCCACGCGGGACCGTAGCACAAATAGGCATGCACCGGGATGTCGCCCGGCGCCACCGTCGCGGTGACCGTCAAGTTCTGTGCCTCGACATATTTGTCGAGGTCCGAATAGCGCAGTCCCGGATCGTCCGGACGCAGGAGCGAGCCGTCGCCCGGATCCATCAGCTGCGTCCAGTCGGTTTCGGGCATCTGCGTCGTGGTGCCCTTCGTGTTGAACGCGAGGCCGAACGCGGCCCACGTGTCGATGTCGTCGCCGTCCGGGCCGTGCGTGGCGAGAGCGCCGTAGCCGTTGCCGAGGCGGATGTCGATTTCGTGCCAGCCGGTCCACTCGGGCGTCCAGGCGCCGAGGCCGCTACTCTGGGGCGAGGCCTGGCTCTGCAGAACGACGTTCGTGCCGTCGAGCTCCAGGTAGACCGAGTCGTCGAAGCGGCTCGCGAAGGTGTAGGTCCGGCCCGCTTCGGCGTAGAAGTAGCCCTTGTAGAGGAACATGAAGGGCGCCGAGCCCCACATGAAGGTTTCGCCCGTGAGCGGGTCGGTCGCGTCGCCCTTGCCGATCGCGGCGATCGCGCCGGAGACGACGTTCGAAACGGAGACCTGCGACCAGATCGAGTCGTCCGTGCCGGTCGCGGAAGCGCCCCAGCGAGCCTGCCAGAGGCCGTAGGCGCCGCCGGCGGCGGGCAGGGCCTTGGGCGCCGTGTATTCGAGCGCGCGGGAGACGGCCTCCCCGACGTCGTTGGAGATCGCGGCGGCGAGGTAGTAGGTCTGGCCGGGCACGAGGCCGGCGACCGGAATTTCGAGGTAGCCGTCCGCCGAGACCGCGACGGGCGCCGTGCGCAGCGAGAGCGATTCGCGCGAGAGACCGTAGGCCACGCACACGTCCGCGTTCGCGTCCGCGCCGCGGGAGCGGACGCCCACGAGCGCAACCGCGGTGGAGGGGTCGGCGCCCGCTTCGGCCGAGACGACCTGCGCGTCCGCGAGGCCGTCCTCCGGCTCGATCGCGAACCGGACGACGACCGTGCCGGCGCCGCCGGGCGCGCCGCCCCGGCGGTTGATGGAATTCTGTGCGTAGTCCGCGCCGCCGCCGCCGCCGCCGCCGAAGCCGGTGCGGCCCGCTTCGTCGCCGACCCAGTAGCCGAGGTTGTCGCGGCGGCCGTGGCCGCCGATGCCGTCGCCGCCCATGCCGGACTCGTTCCAGTTGTTGTAGACGGTGCCCGCGCCGCCGCCGGCGCCATACATCTGGAGCGTGCCGGAAATGTCGCTCCAGCGGCCGGGGCCGCCGGTGCCGGGCGTCATCAGGTCCTCGGACGGCCGC
>JAFPUX010000381.1 GCA_017413145.1 Kiritimatiellia bacterium
GGCGCAGCGCGAGGCACTCGCCTCGTGCTACCGCTCCTGCCTCGCCGCCGCGGCCGCCGCGGGGCTGCGCTCCGTGGCGTTCTGCTGCGTCTCGACCGGCGTCTTCGGCTACCCCGCCGAGGACGCCGCCCGCGTCGCCGTGGCGGCCGTCCGCGCCGCGCTCGACACCGACTCGCCCGTCGAGAGGGTCGTCTTCGACGTCTTCTCCGCGCGCGACGAATCCCTCTACCGCTCCCTCCTCGCATGAACGCGCCGGACGCCCTCGAAACCCTCGCCGGATGGCTCGGCCGCGCCGAGGCCGTCGTGGTCGGCGCCGGCGCGGGGCTCTCTGCCTCCGCCGGCTACGAATACGGCGGCGCGCGCTTCCGCCGGCTCTTCCCCGACTTCGCCGCCGCGCGGGGGTTCGGCGACATGTATTCCGCCGGCTTCTTCCCGTTTCCGACGAGCGAGGAGAAGTGGGCCTACTGGAGCCGGATGATCCTCTGCAACCGCTACGACCCGATCCCGAAGCCGTCCGTCTTCGCGGACCTCCTCGCCCTCGTGCGCGGGCGCGACCACTTCGTCGTCACGACCAACGTCGACCACTGCTTCCAGCGCGCGGGCTTCGACAAGGCGCGGCTCTTCTACACGCAGGGCGACTACGGGGTGTGGCAGTGCTCCCGACCCTGCCACGCCCGCACCTACGACAACGAGCGCGAGGTCCGCGAAATGGCCGCAGAGCAACGGGGGATGCGCATCCCGTCCGCGCTCGTCCCGCGCTGCCCCGTCTGCGGCCGCGAGATGGCGACGAACCTGCGGGTGGACGACGCCTTCGTCGAGGACGACGGCTGGCGCGCCGCCGCGCGGCGCTACGCCGACTTCCTCGACCGGACCGAAAAGGCGCGGACGCTCTTCCTCGACCTCGGCTCCGGCTGGAACACGCCGGGCATCTTCAAGGTCCCCTTCTGGCGGATGACCCTGCGCCGCCCCGAGGCGCGCTACGCATGCGTCAACCTCGAGCCGGACCAGCTTCCCGTCGAACTCGGCGACCGCGCCGTCCACGTCGCCTCCGACATCGGCGCCGCCCTCGCGCGTCTTGCCTGAACGGCTGGCGAAAGGGCTTGCCATTTCTTCCGTTCTGTGCAAAAATTGACGACCGAAAAGCCCGGAGGTAGGCCATGCTGCCTACGGCCGACCGCAAAATCCGGGCCTATCCCTACGTCGAAACCCTCTGGGGCTGACGGACCGGACCGTCAGCCCCCCCCTTCGCGCCGGCCCCGGCCGGCGGACACCGAACCATCCACAAGGAATCCTCACCATGAAAAAAGACCTCGGAACCGTCCAGGCCGTCTTCCCCATGCCCGTCCTCGTCATCGCCGCCTACGATGCCGGCGGGACGATCCAGACGATGAACGCCGCCTGGGGGCAGATCTGCGACACGGACAAGATCGCGCTCTTCCTCGACGAGGACCACGCCACCACGAAGGCGATTCGCGAGACGAAGGCCTTTACCGTCGCCCTCGCCGACCGCGCCCACATGGCGGAGGCCGACTATGTCGGGATCGTCTCGGGCAATAAGGTCGCGGACAAGTTCGCACTCTCCGGCCTCCACGCCGCGAAGTCGGCCCGCGTGAACGCGCCCGTCATCGAGGAGTTCCCGGTCGCGATGGAGTGCGAACTCGCCGAAGTCGCGCGGACCGAAACGCTCTTCGCCATCGTCGGCAGGATCGTGGGCACAGTCGCCGAGGAGCGCGTCCTCGACGAAAGCGGCAAGGTCGCCCCCGCCCGGCTCGACGCCATCGCCTTCGACCAGTTCCGCCACGGCTACTACGCCACGGGCGAAAAGGCCGGCCAGGCCTGGAACGCCGGCTCCGCCCTCGCCAAGGCCGCGCTGGCCGCAACACGGGCGACAAGCCCCTCGTGATGCTCTGCGTCCAGTATGTCGCCGCCGCCCCCGGCGCCGTCAACCCGTCCGACGGCACCATCCTGAACGAACCCGTGAAGTGGTAGTCTCGCGCGCCGCGTCCGCGCCCGTGGCGGCATCGCATCTCCGCTAATCGACATTTTGCAAATTGCGGAGATTTCTCAAACAGACAAAATATCTCCGCCAATCGACATTTTGCAAATAGCGGAGATTTTATCCTTGACGGGCGAACCTTGGTCCGCTAGACTTCCGCCCCATGAAAAACGATGCGAAACCGTTCATCGGCCGGGACGAGGAGCTGGAATGGCTCGACGGGCTCTGGGCCAAGCCTTCCGCGTCGCTCGTCGTCTGCTCCGGACGGCGGCGGATCGGCAAGAGCCGTCTGATCGAGGAGTTCGCCGCGCGGAGCCGCTGCACATTCATCGAGATCGCCGGATTGGCGCCGGACGAGAAGATGACGGACGAGAGGCAGCGGAAGAACTTCTGCGCGAGCCTTGCCGAGCAGACCGGGAAACCGGAGGCCGCGGCCGATTCCTGGCCGAAGGCGTTCGCCGCGCTCGCGGACGCCATCCGGGGAAACGCGAGGACCGTCGTCCTGCTGGACGAAATCTCCTGGATGGGCGGGCACGACCCTTCCTTCCCGGCTCTGCTGAAGAACGCCTGGGACCTGACATTCTCCCGTCGCGGACGGCTCGTCTTCGTCGTCTGCGGCAGCGTGTCGGCCTGGATCGGGAAGAACATCCTGCGCTCGAAGGCGTTCGTCGGCCGCGTGTCGCTCGCCCTCGACGTGAAGGAGATGCCGCTCGCGGACTGCGCGGCGTTCTGGGGGGCGCGGGCGGAGCGGACGTCGCAGCGGGACATGCTCGACGTGCTGTCCGTGACGGGCGGCGTCCCGAAATACCTGGCGGAGATGAATCCGCGGCTTTCGGCCGACGAGAACATCCGGCGGATGTGCTTCCTTCCGCAAGGGTTCCTCTTCGGCGACTTCGACCGCATCTTCCGCGACGTCTTCAAGCGGACCGCGGAATCGAAACGGCGCATCCTCGAGGCGCTCGCAGGAGGGCCGAAACGCCTCGGCGACATCGCGGAGGCGACCGGCATCGGCGCGGGCGGCAGCCTGACGGACGCGATGGGCGAACTGGTCGAAGCGGGCTTCGTCGCCGCCGACCGGGGCCTTTCGCCGGGGACCGAAACGCCGGTGCGCGAAGTCCGCTACCGGATCCGCGACAACTACGTCCGTTTCTTCCTGAAGTTCGTCGCCCCGCGGGAGGAGGCGATCCGGAAAGGGATGTTCCGGCTCGCGTCGATGGACCAGCTTCCCGGCTGGCATGCGATTCTCGGAACCCAGTTCGAGACGCTCGTCCTCAACAATCTCCCGTCGCTCGCGCCGAAGCTCGGACTCGGCAATGCGCTCGTCCTTTCGGCGGCTCCGTTCGTCCGGAATCGGACGAAACGGGGCGAAGGGACCCAGATCGACCTGCTCGTCCAGACCCGGACCGCGTTGCACGTCGTGGAAATCAAGCGGCGGTCCTCGATCCCGGCCTCGGTCGAGGACGAGGTCCGCGAAAAGGTCCGGCGACTCCGGGCGCCCCGCGGCCTTTCGGTCCGGACGGCACTGGTCTACGCGGGCGAACTTGCGCCAGAAATCGCCGAACGGGGATACTTCGACGCCCTGGTGTCCGTCGAATCGCTTCTGGGAAGATCCTGATGCCCGCGCCGCTTGTCATTCGCCGCGTTCGCCCGCCGGACGAAGCCCACGAACGAACCAACCAACCA
>JAFPUX010000382.1 GCA_017413145.1 Kiritimatiellia bacterium
CTACCTCTGCGAGCAGCGGGGCCTGACGGAGGCCGCCGCCTACTGGAACTCCGTCGTCGAGATGAACGAGCACCAGGAGACGCGCTTCGTCGCCGAGATGGTCCACGCGATGTTCAACACCGTCGCGGGGAAGCGGATCGCGATCCTCGGCTACGCGTTCAAGGCGGACACGTCCGACACGCGCGAAACGCCCGCGAAGGTCGTCGCCGACCTGCTCGCGGAGGAGCACGCGCAGCTCGTCGTGTGCGACCCCTACGCGCTACCGAACGCGCGCAAGGAGCTCGCGCGCCACGGCGGCCTCGTCGCGTTCGAGGAGGATCCCTACAAGGCGGTCGAAGGCGCGGACGCCGTCGCGGTCCTCACGGACTGGCGGCAGTTTCCGGCGCTCGACTGGGCGAAGATATTCGCTCTCATGCGCAAGCCTGCGTTCGTCTTCGACGGCCGCAACTGCCTCGACCGCAAGGCGCTCTTCGACCTCGGCTTCCACGTGCGCGCCGTCGGCAAGGCGCCGCTCTCGCACTTCGCCTGAGACCGCCGGCGCGGGGTGGCGCGGGACGGGGCGTTGTGGTAGAATCTTCCGCGATGCGAGGATTTACCCCTTTTTGGCCCGACCGTCCCTCCCCGCCGCGGGCGCGGAGTGGTAGCATTGGCTTCGTCTTCGGGGCGAAGTCCGGCGACCGGAATCGCGCATGCCGGCCGGACGCCCGCCCCAACCGATGGAACCCTTTCCGATGAACGCCACGCCCCGTCTCCCCCGTCTCCTGCCGGCGATCGCCTCCCTGTTCGCGTCCGCCGCGTTCGCGGCCGCGCAGGACGGCCCGCCCGTCGTCCGCTCGTGGGGCGTCCCGAGCGGCGAGCCGCAGGGCGTCGAGGGCGAATGCTCCGTCCGCGTCGCGGAGGCGTTCCGCGAGATGCACCCGGAGGCGAAGCTCGAACCGTCCGGCGGGCTCGTCCTGCCCGGCGGCCGCGCGATGGACACCACCCCGCTCATGCAGATCGCGGGCGACGTCGCGCCGGACGCGATGTATGTGAACTTCCGCCAGTCCGACACCTACGTCCGCAACCGCTTCCTGATGCCGCTCGACGCCTGGCTCGAGCGGGAGGACGGCCTCTCGCCGGAGGCCACTCGCGAGGCGCACAAGCTCCCCAATCCGGAGTACCTCGACCTGCTCCGGACCGGCCCGCGCTTCGAGGAGGAGCTGCGCGACCGCCTCCCGCCCGTGCTGTGGGACGTCATCCGCCGCGAATGCCCGTGGGGCGAGGACTGCCCCTACCTGCGCGAGTGGGGCCGCGAGCCGTGCGCGGAGCACTTCCACACCTTCGCCGTCCCGCACAAGCAGCTCGTGATGGCGCTCTTCTACCGGCGCGACGTCTTCTCGGAGGCGGGGCTGCCGGACCGCGTGCCGGAGACGGCGGACGAGCTCCTCGACTGGGCGCGCCGCGTCACGAACCCGGCGGACAAGACCTGGGGCCTCTCGCTCCCGACCGGCGAGACGGGCTGGAGCACGCTCTCGTTCCTCTACTCGTGGGGCGGCCGCGCCGTGAAGCGCGACGCGGACGGCGCCTGGCGCTGCGCGTTCGACTCGCCCGAGGCGGCGGACGCCTACGCGTTCGTCTGCCGCCTCTACCTGGAGCCCTTCACCAACGCCTGCGGCGCGCTCCCGACGTGCGTCGACACGGGCGAGGCCTTCACGCCCGGCCAGCGCTCCGCGATGTGGTTCTCCTACCTCGACCAGGACACCTTCCAGCAGATCGACCCGAACCTGATCGGCTTCGGCCCGGTGCCCCGCGGCCCGTCCGGCCGCCGCGGCAGCGAGTACAACTGCGGCATGCTCGGCGTCTACGCCGGCAGCGGCGACCGCGACCCGCGCGTGCCGGAGCTCGCGTGGGAGTGGGCGTGGTTCATGGGCGGGCGCGAGGCGCGCAAGATCCGGACGCGCACCTACGTCGAGAACGGCCTCGGCCGCTTCGTCCCGCCCTCCGCGCTGCGCGAGGCGGGCTTCGACCCGGAGGCCTTCGCCTGCCCCGAGGGCTGGGACGAGGCCGCCGCCGTCGCGCGCGAGAACGGCGTCCCCGAGCCCTACGGCCGCAACTGCCAGCTCGTCTACACCTACATGTCCCGCGCCATCGACCAGGCGCGCAACGACGGCGCCGTGCGCGACGCCATCCGCCGCGGCGACCTCCCCACCGCGCGCGCGCGCATCGGCGCGATCCTGCGCGAGCGCGTCGCGCTCGCCGACGAGAAGATGATCGGGCGCGTCCCGCCGGAGAAGATGCGCTTCCGCCGCCGCGTCGCGGCGGTCGTCGTCGTCGGCATGGCGCTCGCGTTCTTCTTCGTCTTCCGCCGCGTGATGCGCACCTTCGCCGCCGCTGTCCCGCGCGACCCGGCGGGCGGCTCGCGCCGCAACGAGTCCGGGCGCGGCGCCGCCTACCTGCTGCTCCTCCCGGCGCTGCTCTCGCTCGCGGTCTGGTCCTACTGGCCGCTCGCGCGCGGCACGGCGATGGCGTTCCAGGACTACAACGTCCGCGGCTTCTCGCAGTGGGTCGGGCTCGACAACTTCGCGAACGTCCTCTTCAGCGGCGAGTTCTGGCACGCGATGCTCGTCTCCGCGGAATACGCCGCGCTCTACCTCGGGCTCGGGTTCGTCGCGCCGATCGTCCTCGCGCTGCTCCTTTCCGAGGTGCCGCGCGGCAAGATCCTCTACCGCACGATCTACTACCTCCCCGCCGTGCTCTCGGGCGTCGTCGTGATCTTCCTCTGGAAGGGCTTCTACGGCCCCTACGGCGCCCTCAACCAGATGATCAACGGCTGCGTCCACGCCGTGAACTACGTGTTCGGCACCTCCTATCCGGACCTCGCGAAGGCCTGGCTCTCCGAGCCGAAGGCGGCGCTTCTGCTGTGCCTCCTGCCGACGATCTGGGCCGGCATGGGGCCGGGCTGCCTCGTGTACCTCGCGGCCCTCAAGACCGTCCCGGACGACCTCTACGAGGCGGCCGAGCTCGAGGGCTCGGGCCTCTTCGGCAAGATCCGCCACGTGGCGCTGCCGGGCATCCGGTCGCTGATCCTGATCAACTTCGTCGGCGCCGCGATCGGCGCGATGAAGAGCGGCGGCGAGTTCGTGCTCGCGATGACGGGCGGCGGCCCCTACACGCCGTACGGCGCGACGGAGGTCGTCGGGCTCCACATCTTCTGGGAGGCGTTCGGCTACCTGCGCTTCGGGCCCGCAACCGCGATGGCCTGGGTGCTCGGCTCCATGCTGATCGGCTTCACCGTCCTGCAGCTCCAGCGCCTGAGCCGGATGGAGTTCAAGGCCGGCGCCGGCGCCGCCGGCACGCCCGCGAAGAACTAGCGCGCCGCGTCCGACCGTCTCCGCCCCGGCGCGAAGCTAGGATCAGGGACAGAGAGCGGAGAGGGGACAGACGTAGACGCCATCGGCCGGACGACGGTAGGCATAGTCGCCGACGGCCGTAAGGACCATACGGAACGCCGGCGCCTTCATTGCGTCGGTGTCGATCTTGCCTGAGAAGGCCAGGAGGGTTTCCACGCCTTCGGCAACGAGTCGGTCGCCGCCGAGCTTGACCTCGACGAGACCGTAGGCGCCATTGCGGAGATGGATGACGGCGTCGCATTCGAGCCCGGAGGCGTCACGGTAGTGGGCGACGCTCCCGGACAGGGCTTCTGCGTAGACGCGAAGGTCGCGGACGGCCAGCGTTTCGAAGAAAAAGCCGAACGTCGTCAGGTCGGACATCAGGCCGCCCGGGCCGAGACCGAGGGACGCCGCAGCGATGGACGGGTCGACGAAGCAGCGCGTGCCGCTCGTGCGGATAGGGGTCCGGCACCGAAGGTTCGGACACCAGGCCGGCACGTCTTCCACGACGAAGAGCTTTTCGAGGGCGCCGCGGTAGGAGGCGACGGTGTCCTCGTCCGGGGCGTCGATCCCGCCGCCCGCCATATCAAGCTTGATGGCCTTGAGGTTCGCCTGAGAGCCCTGGAGCCGCGCGTAGGAGCGCAGAAGGCGTCGGGCGCGCGCGGGGTCGCGCCTCACATCGTCCACGCGCGAGATGTCCTCGTCCGCGACCGAGTCCACGTAGTCGAAGGCGAGGTCGAGGGCGACGTCGCCCTTCCGAAGGACCGCCTGGGGCCATCCGCCCCGGCAGGCGAGGAACGCGATCTCCTCCAGTTCGCGCCCCATGGCGCGGGCGCTATCCGGGGCCGTTCCCGAAAACAGTTCGGCGAGGGAGATCGTTCCGCTCGACTCACCGCTTTCCCAGAGCGTCATCGGGCGCATGGTGAGACGGGCGATCCGCCCCGTCCCGCTATGGGTCTTCTCCTCGGTCTTCGGGGGAACCACGCTGCCGGTCAGGATGAACTGCCCCGGACCGTCGGCGTGGTCCACCGCGTGGCGGATCGCGTCCCAAAACACGGGTGCGACCTGCCATTCGTCGATGAGCCTTGGCTTCGCACCCTCCAGAAGCGATGTGACGTCGATCGACGCCATCTCCAGATTCTCCTTGCGCTTCTTCGGGTCGCCCATGTACAGAACGCTCTTGGCGACCTGTTCGCAGGTCGTTGTCTTGCCGCACCATTTGGCCCCTTGGACGAGAACGGCGCCTAGCCCTTGGAGCTTTCGGGCGAGTAAACTGTCCGCCACTCTCTTCGCGTACCGTTTCATGGTGGCGAATTCTATGAGAAATCTAAGGAAAAGTCAAGTTGTTCGGGAGTTTGTTGAAATTTCATCCGGGAGTTTGTTGAATAATCGTTCGGGAGTTTGTTGAATAAACACTCGGGAGTTTGTTGGTTTTCGGGACCGAGCGATGCGAGCTACGACCACCGCCGCCCCGGCGCGGGGCGAGCGAGGGGCTCGGGGAGGGCACGGAACGGATGGTACAATTTCTTGCTTGACCTGATAATTCATTTTTGATAGTATCAGTACGCGTTGAACACAAACCGCCCCGAAACACGAAAGGACAGCCCAATGATCGGTGCCATCGTAGGCGACATCGCCGGTTCCCTCTACGAGTTCCACAACGTCAAGACGAAGGACTTTCCGCTCTTCGCGCCGCGCCACGGGCACGAGCCGCGGCCGACGGACGACAGCGTGATGACGCTCGCCGTCGCGCGGGCGCTGCTCGACGCCGCGGACGATCCCGCCGCGCTGCCCGGCGCCGCCGTGCGCCGGATGCAGGAGTTCGGCCGCCGCTATCCCCACGCCGGATACGGCGGGGCGTTCCGGCACTGGCTCGTGGACGAGAACCCGCGCCCCTACAACAGCTGGGGCAACGGCGCCGCGATGCGCGTGAGCGCCTGCGGCTGGGCCGGGTGCACGCTCGAGGAGGCGCTCGCCTTCTCCGACGCCGTGACGGGCGTCACGCACAACCACCCCGAGGGGCTCAAGGGCGCCCGCGCCGTCACGGCCGCGATTTTCCTGCTCCGTACCGGAACGCCGGTCGAACAGGTGCGCGAGCACATTGTCGGAACCTACTACCCGCTCGACTTCACGCTCGATGAAATCCGTCCCGACTATGCCTTTGACGTCTCCTGCCAGGGATCGGTCCCGCAGGCGCTCGAGGCGTTCTTCGAGGCGAAGGACTTCGAGGACGCCATCCGCAACGCAATCTCCATCGGCGGCGACAGCGACACCATCGGCGCGATTACCGGAGCGGTCGCCGAGGCGTGCTGGGGCATCCCGGACGCTTTTCGCGCCGAGGCCCGTGCGCGCCTCTACCCGTTCCAGCGGGAGGTCCTTGCCGACTTCGAGGCCCGCTTCGTCGCGCCCTCCCCCGTTCGCCGTTGAACCGATCCAAGCCCACAAGGCACCGAAAGAGAGCCATGAACAAGAATGACACCATGGAACCTGAACGCACCCGGGAGTCGAATCGCCTCCATTTTCGCCCCTTCCGGGGCTGGAACGCCTGGGAAATCGCCTGGCTCGGCTCGTTCACCGCGATCTCGGTGGTCCTGTCGATCCTGTTTGACGACACGCCGATCGGCTTCGTAGCGTTCCTGACCGGAGTCCTGTGCGTCGTCCTGACCGCCAAGGGAAGCGTCTGGAGCTTCGTCTACGGCACCGTGAACGTCCTCCTCTACGCCTACATCTCCTGGCGGAACGGACTCTATGGGGAGATGGGTCTGAACCTGTTCTTCTTCCTCCCGACCGGCATCGCCGGGTTCTTCCTCTGGCACCGGAACATCCGCCGGGCCGGCCGGCTGGTGATGCGCCGGCTTTCGCTCGTCTCCGACCTGCTCGTCGCCGTCGGTTGCGCGGCGGCCATCGCGGCGATGGGCTGGGGCCTCTCGCGCATCGAGGGTCAGAACACGCCCTACGTCGACGCCACGACGAACGTCCTCTCCATCGTCGCCACGGTCCTCACGCTCGTCCGCTACCGCGAGCAGTGGGCGCTCTACATCGCGCTTGACGTGTTCACGGTCCTCATGTGGGTGATCCGTCTCGTGAACGGAAGTCCGGACGGCGTCCTTATGACGGTCATGTGGACGGCCTACCTAGTGAACGCGGTCTACGGCTACTGGAACTGGAGCCGCGGTTCCCGGATGCCGGCGCCGGCCGTCGAGGGAGGCGTCCGATGAACGGCGGGCGTCACGGTTTCGTCCTCGGCAAGTTCTGTCCCTTCCACAGGGGGCACCAGCTCGTCGTCGAGACGGCGCTCCGCGAATGCGGGCGCGTGACGGTCCTTGTCTATCCCTGCTCATTCTACCCTGTGCCCCTCTCCGTCCGCGCCGGATGGATCCGGAAACTCTACCCCGAAGTCGAGGTGCTGGAGGGATGGGGCGGCCCCGAATGCACAGGCGACACGCCCGAGATCATGCGCGAGCAGGAGTCGTTCCTCCTGCGGACGCTGGGGCCGCGGAAGATCACGCACTTCTACAGCAGCGAGTTCTACGGCGACCATGTGAGCCGCGCGCTCGGCGCGGCCGATCGCCGCGTGGACGAGGCGCGTGCCGCCGTCCCCGTGTCCGGCACGGCGATCCGCGCCGACCCGTTCGGCATGCGCGCGTTCGTCGATCCGGTCGTCTACCGGGACTTGGTCGTGAAGGCCGTCATCCTCGGCTCCGTCTCGACCGGTAAGTCGACGCTCTCCGAGGCGCTCGCTCGGCGCCACGGCACCGCATTCATGCCGGAATATGGGCGCGAGTACTGGGAGACCCACCAGGTCGGGCGCCGTCTGACCCTGGAGCAGCTCGAGGAGATCGCCGTCGGGCACCGCGAGCGCGAGGAGACCGCTTTCCTCGCGTCCGACCGGTACTGCTTCGTCGACACGAACGCCCTCGCGACCCGGATGTTCGCGCTCGACTACCACGGGCGCTCGACGCCACGGCTCGACGCCCTGGCGGACGCTTGCGCCTCGCGCTACGACCTGGCGTTCCTCTGCGGGGATGAGATTCCCTACGCCGACACGTGGGACCGGAGCGGGGACGTAAAGCGCCACGAGTTCCAATCCCGGATCATCGCCGATCTTGAGATGCGGCGCATCCCCTACATTCCCCTGCGCGGAACCCTTGACGAGCGCATGGACGCCGTCGACCGCGTCCTTGCGGAGTATGTTCCGTACTCGAACTTCTTCGGGCGAAAGATCGCACAAGCATGAAAGGAATCAAGGAATGAGTGCAATTGAGAAGGATAAGGCTATTGGGGCTCTTTGGAGCCTGATCGTCGGCGACTGCCTCGGGTCGCCGATCCAGTTCACGGAGAAGGACGGGCATCCGCACATCACGGAGATGGTCCCGTGCGAGATGTTCGGTACGCCGCCGGGGTACTGGACCGACGACGGCTCGATGGCGCTGTGCGTCGCGGAGAGCGTCGCGCGGCTCGGGCGGTTCGACCGGGCGGACGTCGGGAACAACTTCGTGCGCTGGCTGCGCGAAGGCTTCCTCTCGTCGCTGCCGCACGCGTTCGACGTCGGAAGGGCGACATGGCAGAGCGTCTCCGCCATCGAGGAGCGCGGCTCGCTGGAGAACGGCGAGGAGTCCTCGCAGGGCAACGGCAGCGTGATGCGCCTCACGCCGAGCTGGCTCGCGGCGCGCGCCTTCGGACGCCCGAAGATCCTGCACGAGTGCAGCGACCTCACGCACCGTTCGCGCAGGGTCCGCGCAACGGTGGACCGCATGGCCGGAATCCTCGACGAGCTCGCCGCGACGGGGGAGACGGCGGCCATGTCGCAGTACGCGACGCGGGAGGCGGTCGACAACTCCGGCTGGTGCGTCTCGACCGTCGAGGCCACGCTCTGGGCGCTCAACACGACCGCGTCGTTCGAGGACGCGCTCGTCGCCGCGGTGAACCTCGGCGGCGACGCCGACTCGATCGGCGCGGTCTGCGGCCAGCTCGCCGGCGCGAAATACGGCGTCGGTGCCATTCCGGAGCGCTGGCTCGCCGCCATCAAGGACCGCGCGAAGCTCTCCGATCTCTTCGACCGCTTCCTCGCCGCGCTTGACAACGCCCCGTCCGCGCCCTAGTTTACCGCCCGTTCCGAATCCCTCGCCCCCTTCAACCCTTCAACCTTTTCAACCCTTCAACCCATGAAAAAGGTCCTCGTCGTCATCGACATGCAGAACGACTTCCTCACGGGAAGCCTCGGGAACGCCGAATGCGCGGCGTCGGCGGAGCCCGTCCGCGCGCTGCTCGCGCAGGGCGGGTGGGACGCCGTCGCGTTCACGCGCGACACGCACCATGGGAACTACGCGGAGACGCTGGAGGGGCGCAAGCTCCCTGTCCCGCACTGCCTCGAGGGGACGGACGGCTGGCAGATCGCGCCGGCGCTGCGGCCCTTCGCGGAGGCGCCGGGCGCGATCGTCGTGGACAAGCCCACGTTCGGCAGCTTCGCGCTCGCGGACGCGCTCGCGGCGCGGATCGGCGACGGACCGGCGGAGCTGCACCTCTGCGGCGTGTGCACGTCGATCTGCGTGCTCTCCAACGCGGCGATCCTTCGCGCGCGCTTCCCGGACGCGACGATCGTCGTCCATGCGGACGCCACGGCGGACGTGACGCCGGAGCTGAAGGTCCACGCCCTCGCGGTCCTCGGCTCGATCCAGTGCGACGTCGTCTGACGCCCGCCCCTCGTC
>JAFPUX010000383.1 GCA_017413145.1 Kiritimatiellia bacterium
ACGGCGGAGTTCGGCAAGCTGATTTCCAGCCGCGAAGAGCTCGAGGAGATCGCGGACGACCCTGCCGGCTCCTACGCGCTCGGCGCGGACATCGACCTCTCGGAAGCGGCATGGACGCCGATCGGGACCTCGTCGCAGCCGTTCACCGGCTCGCTCTACGGGCAGGGGAACTCGATCTCAGGCCTCACGTTCGCCAACACGTCCTCCGGCGACTCGGCGGGCGCACATGCGGGTCTGTTCCGCTACGCCAAGGACGCGACGTTCGTCGGGATCGTTCTGGAGGACGTGGACCTCGACGGCTACCAGTACGTCGGCGCGCTCGCGGGCGAGGTCCAGGGCGCGACGACGGTCCGCGACTGCTCCGCGAGCGGGACGGCGAAGAGCTCGAACGGCTGCGTCGGAATGCTCGTCGGGCGCGTCTACAACGCGAACGGGACGGTCTTCGAGGGGTGCGAGGCGGCGGGCGAAGTCGTCTCGGCCGGCGCGAGCGCGGGCGGCCTCGTGGGCGACATCTCCAACTCCACAGTCTCGTTCGGGGACTGCGCCGCGGACGTCGCCGTCTCCGGAACGGGCGGCAACAACAAGGGCGGCCTCGTCGGCTGCATCGAGTCCGGCGGCAGCGCCTCCTTCACGGACTGCTGGACCGAAGGCGACGTGACGGCGCCGAGTTCGCAGTACATCGGCGGATTCATCGGCAACGCCACGCGGCCGGTCCGCTGCGAGAACTGCCAGACCTTCGGCGACACGAGCGGCTCCAGCTACACCGGCGGCTTCGTCGGGCAGGCGAGCGGCGAAGGGTCGGCCTTCGCGGACTGCGTCTCGAACGGCGACGTGACGACGGCGGCCGCGAACGGATCCTATGCCGGCGGGTTCGTCGGCTACGCGAGCGGCGCGAAATCGCGCTACGAAGACTGCTCCGGCTGGGGCGCCGTCGCCGCCGGGTCGGGCTCGCAGGTCGGCGGGTTCGTCGGGCAGTCCTACGCCGCCGGCATCGTGTTCGAGGACTGCCTCGCCCGCGGAACGGACGTCCGGACGACGGGGAGCGCGGTCGGCGGCTTCGCCGGCAAGTCGAGCGCGTCGAACGAGTTCACGCGGTGCCAGGCCAAGGCGCTGGCCGTCTCCGGCTCCGGAAGCGTCGGCGGCTTCGTCGGCAGCGCCGAAGGCGGCAACTCGCAATACGCCGAATGCGAGGCGCACGGGGCCGTGGCGGCCACGGGCTCGGGCGCCGGCGGCTTCGCCGGCCAGACGACCGGCGGCGGCACGCGCTACTCCGAATGCCGCGCCCTCGGCTCCGCCGCCACGACGTCCAACCGCGCGGGCGGCTTCGCCGGCTACGTCTCCGGCGCCAACGCCTTCTGGCGCTGCTTCTCCGCCGGTTCCGCCACCGCGAGCCACGAGGTGGGCGGATTCCTCGGCTACAACAACGGCGGCGGCACCACCGCGACGGAGTGCTTTGCCCTCGGCGACGCCACCGCCACGCGCACCGGCAACGACGCGATCGCCGGCGGCTTCCTCGGCTACGGCTACTATGGCGTGGGCTTCACGGACTGCTACTGCCTCGGCACCGTCAAGGGCGAGCGGGTCGTCGGCGGTTTTGCGGGCTACCTCTACGACTCCGGCAACACCTTCACACGCTGCTACGCGGCGGGGGCTCTCGAGTGCTCCGGCACCTGGGCGGGCGCCTTCGTTGGCTACCCGCGCAACTACGGCGCGATCACGGACTGCGCGGCGCTGTGCACCGGCGACCTCCACGCCTTCGGCACCGGAACCGCCGGAACCTCGGAGGCGAAGGAGAACATCGCCGAATACGACGCGGCGGGGATGAAGGACTCCGGCAACTTCGAC
>JAFPUX010000384.1 GCA_017413145.1 Kiritimatiellia bacterium
CTTCTTCTTCGGCGTTTTTTCCTTGGTGGCCATGGCGGGGAGGCAACACCCGATCCCATTCCGAACTCGGAAGTGAAGGGCCCCAGTGGCGAGGGTACTGCGGCAGTCGGCCGCGGGAGAGTAGCGCGCCGCCAAGGTTTTTCTTGCAAGAGCCCCCCGGAGCGTCCGCTCCGGAGGGCTCTTTCGTTTCGGGCCCGCGGGTTCCGGGTTGCAGGCGTGCGAATGGCTACGGGCGCGGGCGTGCGTTCACGCCCTGGACGGCGAAGCGCGCGCGGTGCGCGCCGAGGCGGCCAAGGAAGTCCGCGTAGCGGCGGCGTTCCCGCGGCGTCCAGAGGACTTCGGCGAGCGCGCTGGCGCGCGGATACGCCATGTAGTCGAGATGGTCGCGCGTGGCGATGTATTCGGTCCAGAGCTGGCCCTGCGCGCCGAGCACGCGGCGCGCGGCCTCGGGCGGGACCGCCGTCAGATGCGGATCGAAGGAGTAGACCTTCGAGACCGGGAGCATGCCGCCGATGGCGAGCGGCTCCTCGGCGACGGGTTCGTCCTGGTAGTAGTCGAAGTAGGCGTACGACGTGGGGGCGAGCACGACGTCGTGCCCGGCGCGCACGGTGTCGTTCACGTAGCCCCAGCCCTTCCAGTCGGTGCGCCAGCAGGCGATGGCGGCCGATGGGTCGACGCCGCCCTCGAGAATCTCGTCCCAGCCGAGGAGGCGCCGCCCGCGCGAGCGGAAGAACGCGTCGAGCTCCTTCGTGAACCACGCCTGCAGCTGCTCGGGCTTCGTCAGTCCGCGCTCGGCCATGAGCTCCTGCGCGCGCTTGCTCTCCTCCCACTCGTGGCGCGGCGCCTCGTCGCCGCCGATGTGGAGGAATTTCGACGGGAACATCTCCATGATCTCCGTCCACAAGTCCTCGCAGAACGCGAGCGTGGACTCCTCCATGTTGAGCACATGCTGCGAGATGCCCCAGGTCGTGCGAACCTCGGGCTTCGCCCATTCGCCGTTGCCGAGTTCCGGATAGGCGGTGATCGCGGCGGACATGTGGCCGGGCATGTCGATCTCGGGGACGACGACGACGCGGCGGCGCGCGGCGAACGCGACGACGCGGCGGATTTCGTCCTGCGAGTAGCAGCCGCCGTGGGACGTGCCGTCGAACTTGTGCGGCCACGCGCCGAGCTTGCCGACGAGCGTCTCCGCACGGACGGAGCCGACATCCGCCAGGCGCGGGTACTTCTTGATCTCGACGCGCCAGCCCTGGTCGTCCGTGAGGTGCCAGTGGAAGACGTTCATGCGGTGCTGCGCGAGCAGCTCGACGAAGCGGCAGACGTCGTCCGCGGTGCGGAAGTGGCGCGAGACGTCGAGCATGAGCCCGCGCCAGCGGAAGTCGGGGGCGTCCCCGATCCGGACGGCGGGCGCCTCCCACGCGAAGCCGGGGCGCGCCTCCGCGCCGTAGATCTCCGCGGGGAAGAGCTGGCGGAGCGTCTGGACGCCGCGCGCGAGGCCCCACGACGTCGCGGCCTCGAGGCGGACGCCGCCGGGCGCGACGTCGAGCGCGTAATCCTCGGCGAGGAAGCCGGCGTCGTCCGGCGCCGGGTCGGGCGCGGCCTGCACGAGCGTAATGGCGCCGGCGCCTTCGCGGACGGGCAGCGCGAAGCCGGTGGCGGGGCGGAGATACTCCGCGAGCAGCTCCGCGATCTCGCGGGCGGAGGCGGGACCTTCGAAGCCGATCGCGGCGTCGGGGGCGAGACGGAAGGCGCCGTCGCGTTCTTCGACGGAGCGGGGGAGGGGGAGGAGGGCGGGTTTCATGGTGCGTGCATTCTACCAAAGACGGCGGACGGTGGAAAGCCGCAAAATGCGCTTGCGCACGCGCGGGGTTTCTGGTAGTGTAGACGGCGTTGACGCACGCGGGTGTAGCTCAATGGCAGAGTGGCAGCCTTCCAAGCTGTTTACGAGGGTTCGATTCCCTTCA
>JAFPUX010000385.1 GCA_017413145.1 Kiritimatiellia bacterium
ACGGCGAGGCCGCCGCGAGCGCGAGGCAGACGAGCGCCGCAAGCTCGAGGAAGAACGGCGGCGGCGTGCGGAGACGGTCACGGCGGCGCCCGGCGCCCGTCGCGGGCGCGACGCCGCCCCAGAGGAAGAGCGCCGAGACGGTCTTGCGCCGGAATCGCGCGCGAAGCAGGTAGGCCGCCACGAGACCGCCGACGGCGGCCAGTCCGAGGAGCGCGTAGGGGAAGAGGAAGTCCATGCCGGAAGGTTAGAGGTTGGTCTGGCTTGCAGGCGGCGGGGCGGCGAGGAGGCGGAGGAGGTCGAGGAGGAACGCGCGGAGGCGGGTGTCGGCGAGGGGGACGGTTCTCTTCTCGAACCGATCCGGGAACACGACCGTGACTACGGCGGATTGCTGCGAGACGGATTCCTTGGGGTCGTACGGACACCCGAGGTTTTCCGGCCGGTGTTTCGCCAGGAGCGCCCGGAGCGAAGCCGCCAGCGGCACGGATGCATCCACGAAGAGTACGAGCTGCCCCAGGTGCTTGTTTCCGCTTTGGTGCATCCGGCAGGGTGCGGCCTGGCCCTCCTGAACGTTGAGCGACAGGATTTGGCTCTTCAGGGGGAAGGCCGGGTCGGAGGGACGCGTCCGCTCCTCGGCGGCCCAGTCGGCGAGCGAGTCGAGCGGGAGAAAATCAAGCCGCTTGCAGCACCAGCCGACCGCCCGCCGGAAGCGGCCGGGTTTCTCGTCGAGCGTCCCGTTGCTCAGGACGATGATTACGCCGGCCGTGAGCCGCTCCTCCGCGAACGAAACGTCGGCGCGGGCGGATTCGGCGTCGAGGGCCGAGACCAGGCGCTCCCGCAGACCGGCGCCGTCCGCCTTCAGGGGGACGATGCCCCGTTCCCGGACGTTGTCCGGAAGAAAGTTCGTGGCCATTCCATCCACGACAAGGAACGCGCGACCGGAGATGCCGGGGCTTTCACAGGCCGCCCGTGCATCGGGGTCGGCGAGGAGACTTTCGAAGAGCCGGGACTCCGTCGGCGTCCCGACGCCGACGAGCCAGATCGAAGAGGTCCGGAACGAACCATCGGACGGCGGCGGCGCCGTCAGGCGGACGAGGTCCGCGCCGAGCGTGGCGCGTGCAATGCCCTGAATATTGCACGGCTCCGGGGCCCCGTACACGAGCGAGACGTTCCAGAGCGGTCCGCCGGTGTCCGGCACGCCCGGCAGGAGCGGGCCGACGAGCCGCTCCGCGAGCTCGCGGTCGCGGGCTTCTGCGCGGCGTTCGGCGTATTCGTTCACAAGCCAGCCCGCGGCGACGAGCAGCGCGAGGGTGAGGAGAAGCTTCGGCAGGCGGCGTTTCATCGGGGTAAAGTTGCGCGCTTCGCGCGCTGGTTGAAAGGGTTGAAGGGGTTGAAAGGGTTGAAGGGGTTTTACTCCGAGCGAGATTCCGTGGCAGGGTCGGCGCAGAGGCGAAAGCCCAGAAAACTGTTGCGGAAGAAGTTCGCGTATCCGTTGCGGGGAGTCGAACGGCAATGCTCCGGGGCGGAATGCCATTCGCCGCCGGCAATGTAGTAGAACTTCGAGCGGCCGTACCCCGAGTCCGTCCATTCGGCGACGTTGCCGAGCATGTCGTGGAGCCCGTAGGCGTTCGGCTTCTTTCGTCCGACGGGATGGTGGGTGGATGCCGATTCCGATAGGTCGACCGGGTGGACCTTGTCGATCATCTTCTCGGCGGAGTCGAGGGCCGATTGCAGCCAGTCGGGGCGGGAAAACGCCTTTTCGCCATGCCACGCCACGCAGTTGAGCGTCTCGTCCGTGATTTCCGTTCCGTCGGCCAGACGGCAGTAGTCGTTCGTCGAGCCGCCGCGGGCGGCGAACGTCCATTCCTCGTTCGTCGGCAGTCGGAATACCATCCCCGACGCCCGTGCAGCGGGACGTGCGTTGAGTTTCGCGAGGAAGATCCGGCAGTCGTCCCACGAGACGTTCTCGACGGGATGGTCGGCGCCCTTGAAATACGACGGATTCTCCCCCATCACCGCCTCCCACTGCGCCTGCGTGACCTCGTACTTGCCCATCCGGAAGTCCCGCCCGGGAATCGGGACCATGTCCTCGACGAGCCGTTCCACCGGGTCGCCCGCGTCCGCGCCGCACCCGCGCGCGACGAGCCAGATTCCGGCTAGTAGCGAAAGGAGGAGCAAGACGACGAACCACCGGCGCGGACGCGCGCTGCCGGCCCCGGCGCGCGAAGCGCGGCGGGGTTCGCAGGCAGGCGCGTCCG
>JAFPUX010000386.1 GCA_017413145.1 Kiritimatiellia bacterium
GCGCGGGAGGGGGACGGCCGGCTGCGCGTCGACGCGCAGGGCGCCACGGGCGTCCCCGGGCTCTTCGCGGCGGGCGACGTCGTCGCGCCGTTCCTGCGGCAGGTCTGCACGGCCGTCGCCTCGGGCGCGGTCGCCGCGACCTCCGCCCTGCGCTACCTGCGCTCGCGCCCGGCCTAGAGGCGACCTAATCCGCGCCCATGCCGATCCCGTCGCCGCGCGGGCCGTGGATCGAGACGCTCTGCACGAGGCCGAGCATCGCGAGCGTCGCGACCGTGAACGTGCCGCCGTAGCTCACGAGCGGCAGCGGGATGCCCGTGATCGGCATGACGCCGATCGTCATGCCCACGTTCACGAACACGTGCGTGAAGAGGATCGCCGCCACGCCCGTGCAGAGCAGTCGTCCCGTCGGGTCGCGGCACGCGAGGCCCGTCCAGACGGTCCCGCCGACCAGCCCCGCGAAGAGCAGCAGCAGCAGCGCGCAGCCTTCGAAGCCCGTCTCCTCCGCGATGACGGAGAAGATGAAGTCCGACGACGACACCGCCCACGGCAGGTAGCCGAGCAGGTTCTGCGTCCCCTGCATGTAGCCCTTGCCGGAACGCCCGCCGGAGCCGACCGCGATCTTGCTCTGCATGAGGTTCCAGCCCTTGCCGCGCGGGTCGCGCTCCGGGTAGACGAACGTGAGCACGCGCGCCTTCCAGTGCGGGAAGATCACGTGGTCCGTCACGCGCTCGACGCGCGCCTTGTTCTCCGGCGAAAGGTGCTCCGGCACGAGAATCGCGCCGAAGAAGACGGCGGCGAGCAGCGCGCCCGTTCCGACGAGGGCGAGCAGCGTCTTGCGCGCGACGCCCGAGACGAACGCCATCGCCACCGCGGCGACGGCGAACGGGATCGACGTGCCGAGGTCCGGCTCGACGAGAACCATCGCCGCGGGGACGGCCGCCGCGCCGAGCGCGGCCCAGAGCCGCCAGCCCTGCGACTCGATCGGCGCCCGCGAAAGGACGAACGCCAGCATCGGGACGAGGGCGACCTTGGCGAACTCGGACGGCTGGAAAAGGCCGAGGATCCAACGGTGGGCGCCCATGTTGTTCGTGGTCCCGATCCCCGGGACGAACACGAGGCCGAGCAGCACGAGCATGCCGAGCCACGGGATCGCCGCCGCGTCGATCCACTTGCGGTAGTCGACGCGCGCAACCGCGACCTGCGCCGCGAGCCCGAGCGGCATCCAGACGCGGAGGATGTCGATCCAGAGCGTCCGCGGCTTGCCCACGCGGATCGACCCGGCGCTGCGCACGAACAGCACGCCGTAGGCGAGCAGGCCGAACATGCACAGCACGACGACCCAGTTGACGCGCAGCCGCCGGCGCGGGCCGGCGGACGCGTCCCCTTCGGGCGTTCTGGACCGGAACGGAAACATGGCCGCCGATTCTAGCAGAATCCCGCCGCCCCGGCAAACGCCGCCGCCCCGCGCCCCCTCGGCCGGCCCCGGGGCGCTCGGTGCGCCGTCGTCGCATGCGGCGGCATCTCGTGAGAAGCAGTTCCCGATCGCGGGGCCGCTCGGCGACCGCGCGGAGCGGGCGGTCTCGCTGGTGGCCCTCGCTCCGCCGCTCGCCCTCGGGCGGCGCCGTCCCCTCCCTCCGTCCCGTGTGGGCGGTCCCGGACGTGCGCCGCCCCGGCGTGAGCATGCGACAACGCGCCGTCCGGAGCC
>JAFPUX010000387.1 GCA_017413145.1 Kiritimatiellia bacterium
CGGGCGGCCGCGGTGCAGGACCGTGAGAACCGGGAAGTGGTCGGAGTAGCCCTCGCCGTAGTAGTTCGAGTCGTCGACGACGTCGCCGTCCGTTCCGGACTCGTACGAGCGGACGCGGTGGAACGCGTTCGGGCGCCCCTCCTTGCCCCAGCGCATCTCGGGGTAGTGAACCGTCTCCGTCTCCCCCGGCTCGCCGACGCGCCAGGCGGGGCCGGGCTCGTAGACCGGCAGGAGCATGCGCGGCGAGACGATCAGCCCGTCGAACGTGTTCCAGACCTTGCGGCGCGCGTAGAAGAACGAGCCGCGGTCCTTCTCGGGGATGTCGCCCAGGAGGTTGTAGGGGCGGAACGAGTCGAGCGGGCGGCGGAGCGACTCGGTCGCGGTGGCGCGGTCGTTCGCGGGCTGCAGGCCGCCCATCATCGAAGGGCCGTCCATGTCCTCGTTGTAGTCGCCGCAGGCGACGAAGGACGTGTTCGGGTTCTCGGAGAGGATCTCGATCAGGAACTCGCGCAGCTTCGCGGCCTCGACCGTGCGCGCGGCGATGTTCGATTCGGCGTCGCCGATCTGGGACTTCCAGTGGCTGGCGATCACGACGACGTCGCCGCCGGGGGCCGCGACCGTCGCGGCCAGGATGCCGCGGCGCCCGCGCTGGGGGACGTACCGCGGCTCCTTCGCGAACGGATGGCGCGAGAGGATCGCCACGTCGATGCCGCGCGGGTCGGTCGACTCCGCGTGGGCGATGTGCGGGAACGTCCAGCCGTGGTTCTTCTGCAGCGTTTCGCAGAGGGCCTCCACGACGCCGCGGTTCTCGACCTCCTGCAATGCGATCGCGTCCGGCTTCATCTTGTCGATGACCCACGCCAGGCGATCGAGCTTGACGTGGTAGCGGGCATCCGTCCAGCGGCGCCAGGACTGGGGGCACCACTCGGCGTCCTTCGGCTCGCCGGTGAGGTAGCTCAAGGGCTGGTTCACGACCGCGTCGAAGAGGTTCTCGACGTTCCACGTCGCGACGCGGAACGTGTCGACCGGCGCCGCGGCGGCGACCGCCGCCCACGCCGCGAGGGCGATCGCGGCGAGGAATCGCGGGAGGCGGCCGGCGGCGAGGGTCATCGCGGCGTCTCCCGGCGGGGCTAGAGGACCCCCTTGGAGGACGGAACGCCCCGCTCGCGCGGGTCGGGCTCGACGGCGGCGCGCACGGCGTGCGCGAACGCCTTGAAGAGCGCCTCGGCCGCGTGGTGCGGCTCGTTGCCGCCCGTGTGGCGCAGGTTCACGTTGGCGCGCGCGTTCACGGACAGTGCGCGGAAGAACTCGCGGAAGAGCTCCGTGTCGAAGTCGCGGACGAACGTCGAGGCGCACTCGGTCGAATACACGAGGAACGGCCGGCCGCCGAAGTCGACGGCCGCCTGGCCGAGAGACTCGTCCATCGGCAGCAGGAAGAACCCGTAACGCCGGATGCCCTTGCGGTCGCCGAGCGCCTGGTCGAAAGCCGACCCGATCGCGAGGCCGAGATCCTCGACCGTGTGGTGGTAGTCCACCCGCACGTCGCCCTTGCAGGAGACCTCCAGGTCGACGAGCGAATGCTTCGCGAAGAGCTCCAGCATGTGGTCGACGAAGCCCACGCCGGTTTCGACCGCGGCGCGGCCGGTTCCGTCGAGGTCCAGTTTGACTTCGATCTGCGTCTCGCGCGTCTCGCGCTTTACGGTGGCGGTGCGGTGTTTCATCGGGATCTGAAGGTCGGAAAGTCCAAAGGTCCGAAGGTCGGGAAACCGTTAGAGGAAGCCGTTCTTGCGGTACCAGTCGTAGGCGAGCTTGAGGCCTTCGTCGAGCTTGACCTTCGGCACGTACTCGAGCTCCTTGAAGGCCTTGCTCTCCGGGCCGGTCACGAAGCCGCGGTTCTGGCGGTACCAGTCCACGCGGCGCGGGAACAGCGGCGGGTCGCCCGGCAGGATCTTCCAGATGCCGGCGACGAGGAACGAAAGCCAGTACATCGGGTAGAACGGCAGGTGCACCATGCGGCAGCCCTTGATCAGGCCGTCCGCCTTCTCGATCTCCGCGATCTTCTTGACGATGTCCTTGATGTAGAAGAACTTGTCGTCCGCGATGATGTAGGTCTGGCCCTTGGAGGCCGGGTGCGACATCGCGAGGGTGAAGGCGTCGCAGAAGTTCTCCACGTAGACGGGGTGGTAGAACGCCTCGCCCTTGCCGAAGAACGGGAACCAGCCCTTCTTGACCTGGCGGTAGATCATGAGGAAGCGGGCGGGATCGCCGGGGCCGTAGAGCGCCGTCGGACGCAGGATCGTGATGTCGAAGTCCGGGTTGGCCTTCATGAACGCCTGCGCGACCTTCTCGCCCTCGTACTTGGTGTACTGGTAGTAGTCCTCGGGCTTGATGGGCGACTCTTCGCTGCCGGGGCGCGGCGGCTTCTCGGAGAGCGACGCGATATCGCCGTGGACGCCCTGCGTGGAGCAGTAGATCACTTTCTTGACCCCGGCTTCCTTGCAGATCTCGAGCAGGGAGCGCATGGCGTCGATGTTGGTGGCGTCGTAGACGGCGTGGGATACGTTGATCAGGCGGAAGGCGGCGGCGAGGTGGTAGACGGCGTCGCACCCCGCCACGGCGCGGCGGACGTCCTCGGGCTTCGTGACGTCGCCGACGATGACCTCGGCGCCGAGGCTCTTGAGCTCGTCGAGGAGCTCGGCCTGCTTGGGGTTGGGGGAGCTGTTGTTGTCGAGCACGACGCACTTGTTGCCCTCGCGGAGCACGTGCTTGACGAGGTGGCTGCCGGTGAACCCGGTCCCGCCGGTGACGAGGATTTTCATGGAAAGACCCTGTTGGGTTGCGTTGACGCGGCGGGATTCTAGCACAACGCGGGGCGTTTTGCAAAACCCGGACGGTCCCGCGCGCGGGCGGGGAAAAATAGGCGTTGACTTTCTGCCGCGATTTCGCCATAATCTCCCGCCGTTTTCACACATTGCACCGTCAAACGCAACATACGTCCCCATGAAAACCTTCTTCCCGAAAGACCCCGGCCAGAACCGCAGGTGGCTTCTCGTCGACGCGGCGGACAAGCCCGTCGGCCGCCTCGCCGTCGCGATCGCCAACGCCCTGCGCGGCAAGGACCGGCCCACCTACACGCCGTCGGTCGACACCGGTGCCTTCGTCGTCGTCGTCAACGCGTCCAAGGCGAAATTCTCCGGCCGCAAGAACGTGCAGAAGACCTACGAGCGCTTCTCCGGCTGGCGCGGCGGCCACAAGATCCTCCCGGTCGCCGTCGTCCGCGAGAAGAACCCCGAGCGCATGATCGAGGAAGCCGTCAAGGGCATGCTCCCCGGCAACAAGCTCGCGCGCCAGATGATGCGCCGCCTGCTCGTCTACCCCGGCGCCACGCACCCGCACGCCGCGCAGAAGCCCGTCGCCCTCTAATTTCACAAAACGGAAAAAACCACCATGGCAGACATCATCGCCGAGGCCACCGGCCGCCGCAAGACCGCCGTCGCCCGCGTCCAGCTCGTCGCCGGCGAAGGCAAGTGCACGATCAACAAGCGCGCCTTCGAAGAGTACGTCACCGACGAAGCCACCCGCATCTACACGCTCCAGCCGCTCAAGATCGCCGGCGTCGAGGGCAAGTACGACGTCGTCGCGACCGCCAAGGGCGGCGGCATGACCGGCCAGGCCGGCGCGATCCGCCACGGCATCGCCCGCGCCCTCTGCGAAGCGGACGAATCGCTCCGCGCGCCCCTCAAGGCCGCCGGATGCCTCACGCGCGATCCTCGCATGAAGGAGCGCAAGAAGCCCGGCCTGCGCGGAGCCCGCCGCCGCTTCCAGTTCTCGAAGCGCTAGTCCTTCCGGACGCCTTCCCCCCAACGGGCAACCCACGCGGTTGCCCGTTGGCATTTTCGGAAACCCCAACGACCATCCGATCCATGTCCCTGCTTTCGTTCGTCAAGAAAGTGTTTTCCGGCGGGCCCGCGCCCGCGGAGAAGCCCGCCGCTTCCGCCCCCGCCCCGGCGGCCGCCGGGGAGAAGCCGCCCCGCGACGGCGGCCGCTGCC
>JAFPUX010000388.1 GCA_017413145.1 Kiritimatiellia bacterium
GCGGCGGGCGCGTTCGTGGCGGGGTCCTGCGCGAGCGCGGCGCCCGCGGCCAGGGCCGCGAGCGAAACGACGAGGGACGGGAGGCGGATGGCGGGTGTTCTCATGGGGTGGACCTTTCCGTTGCGGGATCTGATGCGGGAGATTCTAGCACAGACCCGGAAACGAATTGTCATGGAATTGTAAAATTTTCGGCGCGGACGGGCGGCGTCCGCTAGCCGAAGGCGGAGCGCGCCGCGGCCGCGACGAGGTCCGCGACGGCTTCGTCGGACGGGAAACGCGCCGTGTTGAGGCACAGGTCGTAGGTTTCGGCCGCGCCCCACTTGCGGTCGGTGAAGTAGTCGTAGTAGGCGGCGCGGTTCTTCTCGGCGACGCGAAGGCGCTTGCGGGCGGCGGCCTCGTCCACGCCGTCGCGTTCGACGATGCGCGCGATGCGCTTTTCCAGCGGTGCGCGCAGGAAGACGCGCAGCACGTTCGGGCGGCCGTCCAGCACGAAGTCCGCGCAGCGCCCGACGATCACGCAGCCGCCCTTCGCGGCGGCGGCGCGGATCGCCTCGAACTGCGCGAAGAAGACCTGCTGTCCGATCGGCTGCGAGGCGGCGGCGTGCCACGGGACGGCCCACGCGGAGAGGAAGGCCGGCTCGGCCGGCTTTTCGTCGTGCCGCTCGAAGAGCGCCTCGCACAGGCCGCTCTTCTCCGCGGCGAGCGCGAGCAGCTCGCGGTCGTAGAAGGGGACGCCGAGCCGTTCGGCGACGAGGCGGCCGACGGCGAGGCCGCCGGCGCCGTACTGGCGGCCGATCGTGACGACGGGTTCGGTGGAGGGATCGTTCACGGTGCGGGGTCTCCCGGGGGTGCGAGCGCGGCGGCGGCGCGCGCCGGATCGGCGCCCGCCGCGAAGAGGGTCTTTTCGCGCGCCGTTTCGCCGGCGACGACGCGGACCGCGCGCTTCGGCAGGCCGAGCGCGTCCGCGACAAACTCGCAGAGCGCCGCGTTCGCCTTGCCGTCCACGGGCGGCGCCTTGACGCGGACCTTGAGCGCCTCGCCCTGCAGGCCGGCGACCTCCGAGCGCGACGCGCGCGGAACGGCGTGCACGCGGATGCGGACGCCGCCGGCGGCGGGCTGGAGGAAGGGCGTCATTTCTTCGGCGCGAACTTGGCCTTGATTTCCGGGAGGGCCTTCTGGAGGTCGGCGATGCGCGTTTCGTCGCTTGGGTGCGTGCTCAGGAATTCCGGCGTCGAGGAGCCGCCCTGCGCGGCCATCTTCTTCCAGAACGGAACGGAGGCGTCCGGTTTGTAGCCGGCCATCGTCATGAGCGCGAGGCCCATGTAGTCGGCCTCGCTCTCGTGCTTGCGCGAGAAGGGCAGCATCACGCCGACCTCCGCGCCGAGCCCGAACACCGACGCGGCGGCCTGGGTCGACGTGGAACTCCCGCCGGCGACGGCGACCGCGCCGGCCGCCGCGAGCGCCCCAACCGACGCGAGAATCTGCTGGCTCATCCGTTCGTTGCTGTGCTTGGCGACCGCGTGCGCCACTTCGTGCCCGAGGACGACCGCGAGCTCGTCGTCCGACGAGACGAGTTTCATCAGCCCGGTGTAGACCACGATCTTGCCGCCCGGCATGCAGAACGCGTTGATCTGCTTGTCCTCGACGAGGTTGAATTCCCAGGCGAAGTTCTCGACCTCCTTTTCCAGCCCGTTCGCGTTCAAGTAGGACTCCGTCGCGTCCGCGATGCGGCGCCCGACGCGGACGACCTGCGCGGACTGGACCTTGTTGCCGGACACTTTCGCCTTGCCCATGTAGCTCTTGTACTCGGTGAGGCTCGAGGAGAGGACCTCCTTGTCCGAGACGAGCGAAAGCTGGCGGCGGCCGGTGATCGGGACGGTGGAGCAGCCCTGGGCGAGAAGGGCGAGGAGGGCGAGGAGGAGGAGGCGTTTCATGGGGTTACAGCACCTTGAACTTCGGGAGGTCCTGGATGTCGATGGCGCCGAGGAGGAGGCCGTCGGCATCGACGACGGGCAGGTCGTCGATCGCGCGGTGCTCGAGCAGGTGCAGGACGTCGACCGCGAGGTCGTCCGGGCCGACGGACACGGGGCGCTTCGTCATGAACGCCTCGACGGGCTTGGCGAGGACGTCCGGCCCTTCGCCCGCGAGGGCGCGGCGGAAGTCGCCGTCCGTGAAGATGCCGAGCAGCTTCCCGGCCGGGTCGACCGCGAACGCGGCGCCGCCCTTGGCGTGCGTCATCGCGACGACGACCTCGGAGACGGGCGCGGACGGCGCGACGGCGGCGAGGCGGTCGCCCGTCCGCATGATGTCGCGGACGCGCACGAGGAGCGTCCGCCCGATCGCCCCGCCCGGGTGGAGCTTGGCGAAGTCGTCGCGGCCGAAGCCGGAGCCCTCGAGCAGAGCCATCGCGATCGCGTCGCCGAGCGCGAGCGTGGCGGTCGTGCTCGCCGTGGGGGCGACGCCGAACGGGCACGCCTCGCGCGGGACGGCGCACGGCAGCGTGAACTGCGAGAGCTTGGAAAGCGTACTCTCCGGGTTGCCGGTGATGGCGAGGATCGGGACGCCGAGGCGGCGGACCGCGGGGACGAGGTTCTTCATCTCCTCCGACTCGCCCGAGTAGCTCAGCGCGACGAGCACGTCCGCGGGCGCGAGGATGCCGAGATCGCCGTGGATCGCCTGCATGGGGTTGAGGACGACGGAGGTCGACCCGGTCGAAGCGAGCGTGGCCGACATCTTCTCGGCGACGTGGAGGTTCTTTCCGACGCCGGTCACGACGATCTTGCCGCCGCGGGCGAGCGCGGCGCGGAGCATGTCCACGGCCTTCGGGAAGCGGTCGTCGAGCGAATCGCGGACGGCGCGGAGCCCCTCAAGCTCCACGTCGAACGTCCGGCGGGCGGATTCGAGTGGGTTCATGCCGCGCGATTCTACCACATCGCGCCGAACCGCTCAAGCGGGCGCGAAAACGCGCCGTGCGTTGGCGGTGAAGAGCGCGAAGGCCTCGGGCTCGGGGAGGTTGAGGAGGTCCGCGACGCGGCGGGCCGTGTGGACGACGAACGCGGGCTCGCACGGGCGGCCGCGGAGCGGCACGGGCGCGAGGTAGGGCGAATCGGTCTCGACCAGGATGCGGTCGCGCGGCAGGAGCGGCACGACGGCGCGGAGGGCGTCCGCGCTGCGGAACGTGACGATGCCGGAAAGGCCGAAGCAGAGCCCGAGCGGCGCGAGCGCGGCGGCGAACTCGGGCGATCCGACGAAGCAGTGCAGCGAACCGGCGCGGCCGGCGGCGGAGAGCTCCGGCGAGAGGTTCTCGCGCAGGAGGGCGAGCGTGTCTTCCTCGGCGTCGCGGCTGTGGATGGAGCAGGGGAGGGCGAGCTTCGCGGCGAGGCGCAGCTGCGCGGCGAAGAGCGCGCGCTGTCGGGCGCGGTCCGCGGCGTCCTCGCCGTGCGAGTAGTCGAGGCCGATTTCGCCGAGGGCGGCGGCGCCGCCCGCGGCCAGCCGCTTCTCCAGCGCAGCCATCGCCGCGTCCAGCTCGGCC